>JARRPS010000050.1:0-16711 GCA_037382625.1 Gemmatimonadota bacterium
GGCACCGTGAGCCGCGAATCCGCCCGGGAGCTCATCGAGGCACTGTTCGTGAAATTCAACAATCACCCGGCTCCGCCGAAGGTCGGCGTGACGGCCGAGGAAAGCGGCACGTACACCGACTTCGCAAACATCAACCTCGGAGGCGTTCTCCCGGACGGTCGGGATGGTTCGAGCGAGATGACCTGGCTGCTTCTCGACGTGATCGAGGAGATGCATCTACTTCAGCCCAGCACCAACCTCCAACTCGCCTCCGTCACGCCCGACTCGGTGCTGGCCCGCACACTGGAAGTGATCCGCCGCGGGTACGGATTTCCATCGCTGTTCAACGCGGACGTGGTGATCTCCGAGCAGCTCCGGGTCGGTAAGTCCCTCGAGGACGCTCGCGCCGGCGGCTGCAGCGGCTGCGTGGAGACGAGCGCCTTCGGAAAGGAATCCTGCATTCTTACCGGGTACTTCAATCTTCCCAAGGTGCTGGAACTGGTGCTGCACGATGGCGTGGATCCGGCCAGCGGCGAGCGGTTGCTGTCCCGAACGCCGACCGGGACCGACGCACAGGGGGACTTCGAAGCGCTGTACGGTGCGTTCGAGCGGGGGCTCGCCGAGGCGCTCGAAATGAAGCTCGCGGGCAACGCGATCATCGAGAAGATCTACGCAGAATCGATGCCCGCCCCGTTCCTCTCGCTCCTGATCGACGACTGCGTCTCGAACGCTCGCGACTACAACGCCGGCGGCGCGCGCTACCACAACCGGTACGTCCAGATGGTCGGGATCGGAACGATCACCGATTCTCTCTCGGCAATTCGGCAGATCGTCTTCGAGGAGGGGCGAATCACGCTTGCCGACCTCGTGAGAGCACTGGACCGGGACTTCGCGGGTGCCGAGTCGCTGAGGCAGCGGCTCGTGAACCGGGTCCCGCGATGGGGGAACGACGACGACCGGGCCGACGATCTGATGGCGCGGGTTTTCGCGAGCGCCGTGCGAACGCTGGACGGACGCTCCTCGGAGACGGGAGGTCGGTATCGCGTGCAGATGCTTCCCACGACCTGCCACGTCTATTTCGGCTCGGTGACGGGCGCGACCCCGGACGGCCGTCGTTCGGGCCGGCCGCTCTCGGAAGGGATCTCCCCGGTGCAGGGCGCGGATCGCCTGGGTCCGACGGCGATGCTGCAGTCGGCCGCGAAGATGGATCATCGGCTAACGGGCGGAACGCTGCTGAACATGAAGCTGACTCCGAGCCTGCTGGAGGGGGCGGAGGGGATCGAGGATATCTCGAGACTCGTGCGGGGCTATTTCCGGCTCGGAGGTCACCACCTTCAGTTCAACGTGTGGAGGCCGAGACGCTTCGGGCGGCGCGAGCGGAGCCCGAACAGTGGCGGGACCTGATCGTGCGGGTGGCCGGCTACAGTGACTACTTCTGCGATCTATCGCCGGCGTTGCAGGAAGAAATCATCCAGCGGACGGAGCACCGGGCCGTCTGAGAGGGCCGGATCCCGGCAGTTGCCCCCGCAACAACGAGGGCGGCCGCCGCCAGAAACGCGTACGAGAGGGCGAATCGGCGGGCGATCTCATAGCGCGGCGATGCAGCCGACCGGTGCCGGTTCTTCCAGTACATGCGGCCCGGGTGGCGCGCCAGGAATCCGGAGATGGTGGCAACCGCGATGGCCATGCCCGTGCCGCTGGGCGCCAGCAGCAGTCCCAGCAGCACGGGCTCGGCGAGGAAGCTCCATCCTCCGTGTTCGACCGGGAGAGCGACCGAGCGGAGGTTGACCCGCTTCAGGCCGGATTCCCGGTGCGCAGCTCCGCTCCCCCCAGCCAGCCCATGCGCCCGAAGCCCGCGATGTAGCGTGCCTTCTCGGTCTTCAGCCGGAAGAAGTCGAAATCGGGCAGCTGCAGGTACATCTCCGCCTCCGGGTGCACGGCGAGATACGGATCGCGGTACACGGAACGATCGTTCTCGACGACCAGTCGCCCGACCAGCGTCAGACGGGGTCTCATCATCGCGTCGTCTTCGCCCAGGTAAGGGGCGATCAGAATCGAGGCACGGTCGTCGGCCTCCGCGTACTTCCGGTGAACGGCCAGCCGGCTGAGAAGCGTAACGACATCGCCGCCCGCCACCGGAGCGAGATCGATGATGGAAGCGTGGGGATACCCGGTTTCGGGATCCAGCGTACTGAGAATGCCGCGCGCCGCTCCCGCCAGGAGCTCGCGAGCTTCCATGGCGAGAGATTCGCGTCCGCCTTCTCCATGAGCCTTCGTCATGATCCTAGATCTCCTTCCCGTGTCAGGATGAGCACAATCTGGCCATCGACGTGGTGTGCGGCGAGGGCCAGGAGCGGATCCCGGCCGGACATCCTGTCACGATGCCGGGACCATCGGTCGACAAGTTGGCGCTGATCCGGCCCGTCTACCGTCGAGTCTCAGTCACGATCCGTGCGAAGGATGGAAGAGCGGGCTCTGCAGGTCGTTGAAAACAAGAGCTTTGGAAGATTTTACGCAGAATGCCGACCCGCATCGACTGCGCAGGTTCTCCCCGCACGACTCTTGCGGCTCGAGTCGGGATCGAATTCAGTTGGTTTCTTCAGGCACCGCACCTTTCCCTTCGGAGCGGACTCATGCGCAGATCGACGTTATCGTTCCTCGTCCTCCCGGTCCTGCTTTCCCTTCCCGCACCGGTGTCGGCCCAATCGGCAGCTCCGCAGCTCGGGGAGCCGGAAGCGTTCTTCGACGACGTGCATGCGCCCAACTGGTTGGGGACGGACATCGCTCATACTTCGATCAAGCGTCAGCGGGGAGGCAGCTGCTGGAGCTTCTCCACAGTGGCGCTGATGGAGTCCGAAGCGCTCCGGACCAACGAGGCCCTGGCCGAGTCGCTGGCGGCGACGAACTCGGAGCTCGACCTCTCCGACTATTATCCCGTGTACTGGGCCTATGTCGAAAAGGCGAGGGAGTATGCACGTCGGCGCGGAGAGAATGCCCGATTCACCGACGGGGGGCTCAGTCATGACGTAACGTGGCTGATTGCCGAGCACGGGATCGTCCCGGAATCCGACTACGCCGTCGTCGAGGACTACGGGGCGATGCGCACGGAACTCAACGCGGTGCTGGAGCGCCACGAAGAGAGCGGCGACTGGGACGAAGCGACCGTCGTCGCCGAGATCCGCGCCGTCCTCGATCGCCATCTCGCGCCGCCTCCGGCGACGATCACGGTGGACGGGCGGAAGATGACGCCGGTGGAGTACGCCTCGGACTACCTGGGTCTCGATCCGGAGGCATACTGGGAGATCACCTCCTATACCGACCTGCCGATGTACGGTCGGGGCGAGCTGGATGTGCCGGACAACTGGTGGGATTACGATGGGTACTACAACCTGCCGCTCGGCGATTTTCGCCGGGTGACGAACGCGGCGCTGGACGCCGGCTTTCCGGTCGTGTTCGACATGGATTGGGGAGATCCCGGCGCGAGCTGGAACGGCGCCGGCATCGCGGTTCTTCCTCCCGACGCGGCGCCATCGGGACTCGATCAGGCGCTCCGCCAGACTGACTTCGAAACGGGTCGGACGACGGATGACCATCTCGTGCTCGCGGTGGACCGACGCGTGCTGGACGGGCACGACTGGTACCTCATCAAGAACTCACACGGCACCGGTAGCGGCCGGAGAGGCTATGTCTGGGTGCGAGGCGACTACATGGCACTCCGGGTTCTGGCGATCATGGTGCACCGGGATGCCATCGATCCGGAGCTCGCGTCTCGCTTCGATGCGGCAGGCTGAGACGGGTCGTTGAGAAGCCCACCGACCCCCGGACAGGAGCGAAGATCGATGCGGCGATGCAGAAGCAGATGGTCCCGGACGCTCGCGACCCTCGGCGTCTTCGGCGCACTGCCGTTGGCCGGTTGTGGCGAGGGCGCGGGAGAGTCTCAACTCCAGATCGTAGTGACCGTTCCGGCGGACCGGGATACCGCGTTCGACGGCCGGGTCGTCCTGCTGATATCGACGGACACGACCGACACGACCGAGCCCCGGTTCCAGCTGCGCTCCGAGCCGCACCGCAGCGCACAGGCCTTCGGGATCGACGTCGAAGGCTGGGTCGCCGGTGAACCGGCCGTGTTCGACGGTTCCGTGTTCGGGTTCCCGCTCGAGAGCCTGTCGCAGCTGGCGCCGGGAGACTATCGAATCCAGGCAGTACTCAACCGGTACGAGCGGTTCGATCTTTCGACCGGACAAGCCGTGATGCTGCCTCCCGACCGTGGCGAAGGACAGCAGTGGAACCGCAAGCCGGGCAACCTGCACTCGGAGCCCGTGGTGGCTCGGCTCGACCCCACCAGCCGCGCGAAGATCGAAATCGTACTCGACCGCGAGATCCCGCCGATCGAGCCTCCGTCCGACTCGCGCTACATCCGGCACGTGCGAATGCGGAGCGAGCTTCTCTCGGAGTTCTGGGGCCGGGACATGTACCTCGGGGCCCATGTCCTCGTGCCGGAGGGGTTCGACGATCATCCCGAGGCGGAGTATCCGCTGATGGTCTTCCACGGTCACTTTCCCAGCGATTTCGGCGGATTCCGGACCGAACCGCCAGATCCCGATCTGGAGTGCGAGTACAGCGAGCGCTTCGATCTCGAATGCTACAACCGGATCGTGCAGCAGGAGGCCTACGACTTCTATCGTCTCTGGACCTCCGACGACTTCCCGCGCTATCTGGTGATCGAGATCCAGCACCCGACTCCCTACTACGACGACTCGTACGCCGTGAACTCCGCGAGCCAGGGACCCTGGGGCGACGCCATCACCTACGAGCTCATCCCGTACATCGAAGAGAAATTCCGGGGCCTGGGCGAAGGTTGGGCGCGATTCCTCTATGGCGGATCCACGGGCGGATGGGAGGCAGCCGCCGCGCAGATCTTCTACCCCGACGAATACAACGGGGCGTTCGCCGCCTGTCCCGACCCGATCGACTTCCGTTCGTACGAACTGGTCAACATCTACGAGCACCGGAACGCCTATTTCGACGAAGGCCCGTTCGGGCGAACCGTGCGCCCGGCGCACCGAGACTGGCTCGGAAGGGTCAGCTACACCGTGCGGGACGAGAACTACAAGGAACTCGTGCTCGGGACGAAGAGCCGTTCGGGAGGTCAGTGGGACATCTGGGAGGCCACCTACTCGCCGCAGGGCAGGGACGGTTATCCGCGCCGGATCTGGGACAAGCGCACCGGACTCATCGACCCGGACGTGGCCCGTTACTGGCGCGACAACTACGACCTGCGGCACATCCTCGAGCGGGACTGGGCGCAACTCGGACCGAGGCTGGTCGGCAAGCTGCACATCTTCGTCGGCGACATGGACAACTACTACCTGAACAACGCGGTCTACCAGATGGCGGAGTTCCTCGAGAACACCACGGAACCGTACTACAACGGGGTCGTGGACTACGGCAACTACGCGGAGCATTGCTGGAACGGGGACCACGAGCAGCCGAACGCCATCTCGCGGCTGCGGTACAACACCATGTATCTCAACCGGATCCTGGATCGGATCGAAGAGGCTGCACCTCCCGGGGCGGATCTTTCGAGCTGGCGGTATTGAGGCGGCAGGCCGGCGGCGAATGACCCGGCGGGTCGCGACGGAGATCGAGACCGAGGAGAACTCCCCGCTCTCGCCGCGCAACGTGGCGCTTGGGATCGGTCTGTTCCTCCTGTTCACAGCCGCCGGTCTCGCGGCCGTGGCATGGTGGGCGAGTCGATCCGATGCGGAGATCGTATCCGAGATCACCCACGCTTCGCGGCGTTTCGTGTTCGTCGCGCTCGGGCTCACGATCCTGGAAGCGATCGCGGGTGGCTTCCGGATCTGGATACTCGCTCGAGAGGTGCTGCCGGGCTTTCGGATCCGGGACGGCCTGCGTACCCACCTCTATCTGTTGTTCGCCGCCGGCGTGACTCCGATGCAGCTCGGCGGTGGACCGGCCCAGTACATCGTCCTTCGAAGCCGGGGCCTGCGTCCGCACGATGCGATCGCCGTGCTCTCGATCAGCTGGGTGGGCGGGATTCTCGCACTCGGGCTGCTCTCAGGAGCGGGGATCGCCTACCTCGCCGCGGTCGGCCGAGTGGACCTGGGGGCGGTCGTCGGGACCCTTCTGTTCACGGTGGCCGTCATGTTCGCGATCGGCGTGGCGATCACCGTGTTCCCCACTGCGATCACGCGTCTGCTGCACGGGGTGAAGGGAATGCGCCGGGGCCGCGTCGGTCGTCAGGTACTGCGCGGCGCCGCCCGTTATCGCCGCAACATTCGCCTGTTCCGGAGCTCGAAGCGCACCGCCTGGTCGATCAACACCGGAATCAACATCCTGATGGTGCTGCTCCGCGGCGCCACGGGTCTCGCCGCCGCCGCCGCCCTCGGCATCCTGTTTCCGCCGCTGGAGGGCATGGCACGCCAGATGATCCAGTTCGCGGTGATCAGCGTGGCGCCGAGCCCGGCGGGCAGCGGGGTCGCCGAACTCACGACCGTCGGCCTGATGACCTCCCTCGTTCCGGCGTCCGTGTTGCTGGCATACACCGTCCTCTGGCGGGTCTTCACTTCCTACCTCGGCGTGTTCGCCGGAGCGTTCGTGGTGGTCCGGGACCTGATCGCGACGGGCAGGCCGGGCGGTTGAAGTCAAAATGACGCGACCGGCGAAGCAGGAGCTTCAAGCTCCCTGTCGGAGCTGTCTCAGCTGACGCTCGAGTACCTCGATTCGATCGAGAAGGTCGAGTACGAGTGCCATTGCCGGATAGCCCACCTCGAGTTCTACCTCGATTCTCCGTATCCGCCGGACTCGTCTGACCGCCTCGACAGGGAAACGAGGTTCGGGTGTCGACTCCACCGGCGCCAGCAGGTCGTGATCCAGCAATTCGAGGATGGTCGACCGCGAGCAGCCGGCGCAGTAGGCGAGCTCGGTGACGGTGACGGTGCGTGCGAGTGCGGCTGTCGAATCGTTCATCCCGTGCCTCCCTTCACGCAGCGCGCGGATCGAATTCCGAAGTTTCGGCCAACTTCTCGAACAGCCCCTTCTCTTCCTCGGAGAGTGGGTCCGGTACAACGATCCGTAGCTCCGCGATGAGGTCGCCGGCCGGCTTCCGTCCCCGTGCGGGCATGCCTCGCCCCTTGAGGCGGAGCTGAGAGCCGCTGCGTGCGCCGGGCTTGATCGTGAGCGAGGCCGTCTTCCCGTCCATCAACTTCAGGGGGATCTTCGCGCCCAGGGCCGCCTCCCAGGGGGTGACGTCGAGGGTGGTCTTGAGATTGCGACCGTCCAGCTCGAAGCGCGGATCGGGCCGAACGCGAACCCGCAGGAAAAGGTCCCCGTTCGGGGCGCCATCGGTGCCGGGGCCTCCCTGTCCCCGAAGGCGGATGCGCGTGCCGTCCACCGAGCCGGGGGGGACCGTAACGTCGAGCGTCTTCGTATGCCGCTCCACCTGCCCCTCGGGCGTGATCTCCGCGGCCTCCAGGGAGATCCGGCGCTTGATCCCGTCGTGCGCCTCCCGGAGCGACACCTCGACCTCGGCTTCGTGATCGGCGCCGCGCCGGGGCGGACGCCGGTACTCGGTGCGGAAGGAGGGGCCACCTCGCCCGCCGAACATCTGCTCGAAGAAGTCGGAGAAGTCGCCCGCGGTACGGTACTCGTACTCGGTCCCGGCTCCGTGCTCCCACCCCGGCGGAGGCCGGAACTCCTGGCCGGCGGTATACCCTGTCCCGACCGAGTCGTACTGCTCCCGCTTCTCCTCGTCGCCCAGGACCTCGTACGCCTCGGCGATCTCCTTGAACCGCTCCTCCGCGTCCGGATCCTTGCTGACGTCGGGGTGGAATTCACGGGCCAGCTTGCGATAGGCCTTCTTGATCTCCTTGGCGTCGGCGGACTTTTCGACGCCGAGGATCTGGTAGTAATCCTTGTACGTGGTGGACACAGGGCATTCTCAAGTCGTTCGAGTTCGGTGGCGCTCGAGTCTTACCAGATACCTTCCGGCGCCGCAGGTCGGGTGTCAATCGGTCGTTGCGCTGGGCGCCCGATTCACCGCGCTGCTACGTATGAACGGTCCAGATGGGTTACCGAAGGAGCTCCGTGAAGCTGCATCGCGAGCTCCAGTTCGGCCCGCAGGATCGAGAGCGTCCTCGCCACTCCCTCCTCTCCGAACGCCGCGAGACCCCAGATGTACGGGCGACCGATACAGACCGCCGAGGCGCCGAGGGCCAGTGCCTTGAGCACGTCCGTGCCCCGTCGGAAGCCACTGTCCACGAGAATCGGGACCCGGCCTGCCACGGCGTTCACGACCTCGGGCAGGCACTCGATCGTGCTCCGGCCGCTCCCTTCCGCCCGCCCGCCGTGATTGGATACGATGATCGCGTCGGCGCCGTACTCGAGGCAGCGGCGCGCGTCGTCGTCCCGGACGATTCCTTTCACCACGACCCGCATGTCGGTAGCATCGCGAAGCCGCCTCACGAACTCCCAGGTGAGGGAGGGCGTATCGAAATTCACCTTGCGCATGTCGATCCCGTCGAACATCGGTTTCCGGAGTAGCCAGCCCGTCGGGAAGTTCTCCGGGTCCTCGTCCCCGGGCGCGGAAACGTGACAGCTCCCGCAGTCGCGGTCGTCCTTCCGGGCGAATCGCTCCTGGGTCAGCCGGTTGCTCAGGACCGGAAGGTCCACCGTGAGCGCAATTGTACGGCACCCCGCGTTCTCCGCCCGCCGGAGCAGTGCCTCCGTCACGCTCCAGTCGGAGGTCGGATACAGCTGATACCAGACGGGCCGCTCGCGGGCCGCGTTCACATCCTCCACCGAAGTCGTGGTCACCGTGGACAGAATCTGATGGTGGCCGAGGGCCGAGGAGGCGCGGGCGGCCGCGAGCTCTCCCTCCGGGTGGAACGCCCTCTGGCTTCCCACGGGAGACAGCACGATCGGCGTCTCCCATCGTTCACCGAGGAGATCCACGCTCATGTCGATGCGGGAGACGTCGACGAGGCGGCGCGCTCTGAGGGCGAAACGCTCGAAGCCCTCCCGGTTCGCCCGCAGAGTGCCGTCTCCGTCGACGCCCGTGGCGAGGTAGCCATAGTGCGCGGGCGGAAGCGCTGCCTCGGCGAGGTCCCGGAGGTCGAACACGTCGAGCGCGTCGTCGGGGGACGCGAGCCCCGCGGCGCCCGACCCGGCCGCTCCGCCCGCGGTCACGGAGCTTCCAGTCTCTCCGGAAGCGGTGTCGGAGGGCAAGCAGGCCTGGAGCCCGAGAAGCGACAGGAGCGGGCTTCCCGCGAGGAAGCGCACGAACGCGCGCCGCGACGAGGTCGAAAAGTCGGGCATCGTGCTTCTCCGGTTGGAGGATGTACCCTCGAAGACACCACGTTCGACCGGGCTCACGGGATCGTCAAGGCCTCGGCGATCTCTTTGAACCGGTCCTCGGCCTCGTGTTCGGCGGTGGCATCGAATTCCTGTTCGGCGGACTGAAGGTGGAGCTCGACGCCCGTTACAATTCCGGGCTCACGCACGTGAATGGCAGCACGAGCGCCGGCAGCGTCAGCCTCGAGAACCGGGGCTGGTCGTTCAGCGTCGGGCTCGGCAAGCTGCTCGACTAGTCGATGTCGGTTTCCGCCCTCGCCAGCCGTTCGGGCACGCTCCAGCCCCGCCTGCGAAGCGGCGAGCTCAGCGGAAAACTGCGAGCGCTGGAGATCCAGCACCTCGAGATAGCTGGTGAGGCCTCCCTCGTACCGGACCCACGAGAGATCCGCCGCGTTGGTCGCCGACCGAACCTGGCGCCGACGCGCCTCGTATTCGTCCCGATAGGTCGTGGTGGCGACGATCGCGTCCTCCACCTCGCGGAACGCCGTGAGGATCGTCTGCTCGTACCGTTGCAGCAGCTGTTCGGTGCGGGCCTGCTCGATTTCGACCCGGCGCTGGTTCTTTCCGGCATTGAACAGGGGACCGAAAAGCTGGGCACCGAGGCTGAGGATACCCTCTTTTTGACCGCCATCCGTGAGATCGTCGCTCACGCCGGCAGTGCCCGTAAGCGAGAGCGACGGGAACTTCAGGGCTTCCGCGACGCCGATTCGGGCGGTCTGAGCCGCCAGTTCGCGCTCCGCCTGCAGGATGTCGGGTCGACGCTGGAGGAGCTCCGATGGGAGGCCGACCGGGATCGCCGGCGGATAGAGCTGTTCGACCAGCTCCATTCCGCGCTCGATAACCCTTGGGGTGCGGCCCAGCAGCACGCTGAGGGCGTTTTCCGCCTGGGTCCGCAGACGTCGGAACGACTCGAGGGACGCTTCGGCCTCGTATATCTGGATCTCCGCCTGGTTGAGATCGACCTCCGGGATCACGCCCGCCTCGAATCGGACCCTGATGATCTCCAGGGACTGCCGCCGGGCCTCCAGGGTTCGCTCGGAAATCTCCAGGCGGTTGTCGAGGTCACGGAGCTGGAGGTAGAGGCTGGCGACGTCGGCCACGAGGGTGATCGTAACAACCCGATACGCCTCTTCCGTCGCCAGCAGATCCTGAACGGCGGCTTCGTTGGAGCGGCGAAGCTTGCCCCACAGGTCGATCTCGTAGAACACGTCCGCGGCGAGGAATACGTTTCGGGTCGGAACGCTGCTCCCCTCGCTGGGCCAGGCTTCCGCCAGATCGACACCGGCTCCGATGTCCAACCTCGGATAGAGATCGGCCCTGGTGAAACCGGCCCTGGCTCGCGCTTCCGAGATCCGGGCCAGCGCCCCCTTGAGATCGCGATTCTGTTCGAGCGCCTCCTGCACCAGGGCTCGAAGCACCGGGTCGGCGAACAGCTCCCACCAGTCCAGATTGGCGATCGATTCCCCGGAGGGAACCGGCTCACGGTAGCTTTCGTGCACCGGCACTGGCGGTGGCACGTAGTCGGGTCCGAGCTTGCAGCCCCCCATCGAGGTCACCGCGAGAACGAAGGCCGACAGTATCCAGCCCCGTGCGGGCCACAACGATTGGTCACTCATTCCGTCGTCCGTTTCCGTTGCAGGTATTCGAGCCACCCGAACGCCGCCGCCACGTAGGTGACGGCGAGCATGATCTGCGCGATGCGGGTATAGAACCTCGAGCTCGCGTCCACCCCTGTGATCGCCACGCTCATCCCGACGAGCAGGAGGAGCGCGTTGAACGCCGTCTTGAAGAGGCGCGCGATCGGGCGGTCGGAGAATATGACTTCAGCGAACAGCAGCGCCGAGATGAACGTGAGCAGCGCGAAGGTCGAAAACGAGGGGCGGATCAGCAGGAGCTGGTAGAACAGGATCGCAGCCACACCGCCGATCAGGTTCCCGATGATCATGTCCTTCCCCACCTTCCAGCCCGCGGCGAAGCTCGGCAGCAGCGATAGCAGTGCAGCGAACAGCAGGACCACCGCCTGGTCGGCCCACCCGTTGACGAAGAACAGGAACAGCACCGGGTAGATCACGATCAGAGATCGACGCGCGAAGGCGGCCCGTGCCTCGGGTGGGGGCACCTCTTTCGCGGGCTTCGAGTCGAGGCCGCCGGTGACCGGTGCCGGCTCCACCGGCTGATCCGGCAGTAGGCCGAAGCTGAGCCAGGTCGAGATGAGAGCGATGATCGCGCCCTCAACCAGGCCGAGGGCGATTCCGACGGAGAGCCCGATCGAGGCGGTGCCCAGCAGCGGAATGAGCAGGGCGGCAATCAGCAGCCAGACCATGCGCAAAGGTGCTGCCCCGCCGGCCAGTCCATAGAAAATCCACCACAGTACCAGGAACTCGATCAGAAGGAAGATGAGCCGGAACGGCAGCAGGTAGCGGGTCAGCAGTACCCCGAGGAACGCGGCGACCGCGATCGGAGCGACGAACGCCACGCCGGACCGGAAAGCCGGCCGGGGAGCCGGAGACCCGAGCAGCATGGCGACCAGGATGGGAACGAGGAACGGCAGTTCGAAGCCGATCAGGTAGGCGAGCGCCGTCGAGAGGGTGACACCGATCGCGAAGCGCAAGACCCGTCGGGCACGGACGTCGGCGAAGAGTCCCTCCGTCGCTGGCCTCTCCGCCGCTAGCTCCGCGGGCATCAGCGCAGGTACGACAGCAGCGACGTCAGCCGGATCCGCATCCTCCCCACGAAGTTGAGCAACGGATTGGACCCGGTGTAGACGATCACGCTCGCGCGTCCGCCGGCCCGCCGGAATCCACGCGCCTCGTCGCCATCGAACCGGATGACGACCGGGAAGCGCTGCGGATCCTGGAGCCAGCCCTGCGCCTGCTCGGCCGTGGGAAGGTCGCCGCGCGCCTGCTGGCCGGTACTGACGCCCGAGGAGATGCTGGCGACGTGACCGCGGAACACACGTCCGGGCGCCACGTCGAGAGAGATCTCGACCGGATCTCCGACCTTCATTCGGCCGAGGTTGTTCTCCCGCATGTCGGCCCGCACCCAGACGTCCCGCGCGGAGATGAAAGTGGCCAGCGGCTGCCCGGCGGCGGCGAAGTGCCCCTCCGCGAGCTGCAGGTCTCCCACGATACCCGGCCCCGGGGCCCGGATCTCGGTGTTCTCGAGGTCGAACTGCGACTGCTCCAGCGCCGCGGCCGCGGCCCGGATGGCGGGGTTGTCTTCTCCTTCCACCCCCAGCGTGGCTTTGGCCCGCTCCAGCTCCGCCTCGGCACTGATCACGCCGGCCTCGGCCGAGGCGAGCTGCGTCGTCGCCCGATCGATGTCCGCCTGCGACAGGGCGCCCGGGTTCCGCTCGGCGATTGCCGTGACCCGGTTGTAGTAGCGCTGCGCCCGGTCCAGCTGAGCTCGCGATACGCCGAGCCGGCCCGCCGCCGACTCGATCGCCGAGGTCTGGGCCTCGACCTGCTGGCCGGACAGCTCCAGCTGAGCGCGGGCGGAGTTCACTGCCAGCTCGTACGGAACCGGGTTGATTCGGAGAAGGAGGTCACCTTCCTCGACCGCCTGGTTGAGCACGACGCCGACCTCGGTCACGTAACCCGGGACCTGGGCAGCGATCGGGACCACGTAGCCGTCGACGTTCGCGAGATCGGTGTAAGGAGTGGCCCGGTCGGCCACCATGTGCCACCCGAACAGGACGGCGACGACCCCCAGCACGATCAGCGTGATCCGGCGGGCCGGGTCCATGCCTGTCTTCTGGGCGGTCACCGTCGGCTCGTCCGCGGCAGCCTCCGGCGCGCCCGTCGCCGCGTCCGATGGCGCCGGCTTCCCCTCGTCGGTCACGATCAGGCCTCCGCCGGAGCCTCAGCCCCGGTCCCGGCCGCCTCTCCGAAGCCCGCCGTGCCCTCCTTCACCCACGCTACGAACAGCTGGTAGGCGACGGCCAGCACCACTGCACCGACGAACAGCCCGATGATCCCGTACGCGATCATGCCGCCGATCGCGCCGAGCAGAATCACGAGCATCGGCACATCGACGCCGCGCCCGAGGAGCAACGGCTTGAGCACCGCGTCGCTTCCGCTCACGAGGAGGCCGTAGACCAGGAAGAAGATGGCGGCGGTCGTGCTCTTCGCCGCGAACGCGTAGACCATCACCGGGCCGAGAACGAAGATCGGGGGCAGCTGCACGATCGCCAGGACCAGCACGAACAGAGCCCAGAGCGAGGCCAGCGGGACGCCGATGATCGCCATGCCGATGAGTGAGAGGATCGACTGAATGACCGCGATGCCGATCACGCCGACCGTGACGCTGCGGATCGTCTTCTCGGCGAGCACCACCATGTCCGAGGCGTCCTCTCCGAAAAACCGGGAGGCGACGGCAGTGATGCCCCTTGCGGCAGCTTCGGCGTTCGCCAGCAGAAGTCCTGCGATCACCACGGAGAGCACGAACTGGAGGACGGTTCCGCCCAGCCCTCCGATCGCCCCGAGCCCCCACTGGACGACTCCCCGAACCTGGTCCTCGTAGGCGGCGAGGGTCTCCGCGAGATTCCGGGACGCCTGCGACCAGATCTCGAAGGCCTGCTCACCGATCACGGGCCATTCCGCCACCCTCGACGAGGGTGGCGGAATGCTGAGCGTGCCGGCCTCCAGCCGCTCCGCTACCGCCCTCGACTCCTCGATGGCCCCGCCAAAGAACGCGAACGAGGGAACCAGGATGAGCGCGAGCGATACGAGCACGAAGATCGTGGAGGCGAGCTTCGCGCGTCCGCCCAGCTTCTTCGTCAGCCATTGGAACAGCGGATAGACCGCCGTGGCGATGATCGTGGCCCAGAGGACCAGATTGACGAACGGTGCCAGAACCTTGAGTGCGAAAGCCGCCAGGAGAAACAGCAGGCCGAGACGGATCCCCGCCTCGATGATGCTCTTTACCAAGCGCGAGTCGGGTCCGGAGGTAGTCGGTTCCGGCATCGTGTTCTCCTGGTCAGATGGTGGGCTGGGTCAAGATGCGTGCATACGGCTGGATCGGCCAGAAAAGACCGCGGAAAGCCGCTCGGCGATCGTCAGACCGACAGTCGCGCCGGCAGGCTCGACGCACCGATCAGGCCTTCGCCAAAGTTCAAGGTAGGCTCGTACTGCGCCTGGAGGCCCGGTATCACCCGCTCACCGAAGTAGCGCTGCAGGGCCACCGTGAGCCTCCAGCCGGATGGGGTGGCGTTCGCGGTTCGCTCGTCCGTGTGCGAGACGGTGAGGTGGCAGTTGTCCTGCCGCCGCCGGTCGAAGCTCTGCACCCAGACGATCTCGTCGGCCACGAAGGGCTCGCGCACGTCGAAGAGGGTGTCGAAGCCGGCCTCGGTGGGACTCCCGTTGTCGCCGTGAATCCCCGAGCGCGGACGCGGGAGGCAGGGCGAAGCTCGCTAATCGTCGGAACCGTTGAGGCGCTTACAGCGTATCCATTTCCGAGTGAGCGTCGGCCTCCGCATGGAGCCGACGAGAGAGCGAAGCGACGGACCGGAAACCGACGATATGGCGATCTACGAATACCATTGCGAGGCCAACGGACGGACCCTCGAGGTCCGCCACGGCATGAGCGAGAAGCTCACCACCTGGGGCGAGCTGGCGGAGCGTGCCGGGATCGACGCCGGCGAGACCTCGACCGAGGCGCCGATCGAGCGCCTGATGAGCGCGGGCGTGCCGATGACGGGCGGCTCGAGCTCGAGTTCCGCCCCGAGCGCGGGACCGCCCTGCGGCTCGGCCTGCGGCTGCGACTGGAATTGAAGTTGTGAGAGGTGCGGAGGGCCGCCGGGCCGGGCCGTCAGCCGCGGGTCCAACCCCGGGGCTTCAGGAGCAGTTCCCGCACTCCGTCGCTTCGGGGAACACCAGCAGCCGCTCGTAGGGAATACCCGCTCCGCACGCCTCGCAGACGCCGTACGAGCCCTCGTCCATTCGTGCGAGGGCGTTGCGGGTCAACGTGAGCCGGATCTCTTCCCGTTCATGCAGGTTCCGCGTCAGACTCTGGTTCTGCAGCTCGTCCATGCGGGACAGGCGGCCGACCCGGCTCTGGTCGAGCTCCACCGGCTCGAGAGCCGCCTGCGACGACTCCATGCTTCGCTCGAGGCGCGCGAGCTGGCGCTCCAGCTCCTCCCGGAGCTCGGCCACCTCGTCCTGCGTGAGGGGGATCAATCGGCGAGCTGCCAGCTGCCGTAGACTCGGAGCTCGGGCACGGTCAGACGCGTCGGCGCGAGGCCGTCGAGGCGGAACCCGGAATCGCGCAGAAACATGGTTACGTCGGTTCCGACCGCGAGCCGGGCGCCGAACGGAACACTGCCGCTGACCTTGCCGAAGTGCAGCCAGTGTGTGGCATCGCCCCCGTTGACGGGGGTGTCGTTGATCGTGCTCATGAGGGTGGTGCGCCAGTGGGCGGAAAACGACGCGTTTCCGGCGCGAGCCTCGACCTCGATCCGGCCGTCGAGACCCGGGCCGTACTCGAAGGTCCGAAGACTTCCATTGATCGGGACACGGCTCCGAAACTCGAATTCCGAATCCAGCGTGCCGAGGATCGTGACGCCGCCCTGGAGTCGGGTCCTGAGCTCCGAGCTCGCGCCGATCGGCCAACGGCTCTCGAGTCGCGCGCTCACCGTCTGGCTTCCGTACTGGTACGCGTCGGTATTGTCGAACTCGTACCCCTGCACGACGGCCCACACGTGTTCGGTCCCCTCTCCCCGCTTGAGGTCACGGGTGAGCAGATTGCCCCTGATCGCGAGCGTTCCCAGCAGATTTCGATCGGCGAAATTCATCTGCGCGTCAAGCTCGAAGACGTCGAACGCCCCTCCACGGCGGCCTTCGAACGGGTCCCCGTACTCGACGTGCAAGGCCCCGAAGACCCCGTCGGCCGGAGACTGCAGAGATCCGTTCTGGCCCACTCCACGATAGCCCCCATCGAGGCGCATGCGGAAATAGCCGGGCGTGCGCTCGTCCGGATCGCCCGGATTCGGCATCGAATGGAAAGCGTGCCCGGAGACGACCCGATTGAACCCCCGGATCGGATTCAGAACCAGGGCGGCAGTCTCACGCCCGAATCGCTCGGCTCCGGTCGCTTCGTTGTCGAGCACGGCCGACGAGAGTCGATAGACCGACTCCCCCAGAGCGACGCCCCCGAGACCGGTATTGATCAGGTCGTTCAGCGCCATCGGGTGGGTCTCGCCACAGCACTCCCACATGAAGCTGCCGCCGATCGTGTACGGAACGGCGCTCCAGAAACGCAGCCCGTTGGCGCGCCCGGCATTGTGATACATGCTGCCGTGGAACGGGTGGTCCATGACATTGGTGGAAAACAGGTTGCCGTCGTACTCGAATCCGCCGCTGAT
>JARRPS010000051.1:0-17747 GCA_037382625.1 Gemmatimonadota bacterium
GACTCCGACGCGAGGCCAGGCAACAGATGAGGCAGCTGTTCAACATACGGATCCCCGGACGTCGTTCGAGCGGGCCCCGGGTCTTCCTCCTTCGGGCGCACAAGACGGCGGGCCAGTCTTTCAACCTCAGCCTCTCGCGGGCATTCAGGGACTCGGAGATTTGCCCGGGTCACTTCACCTGGCAACTCGTGGACGTCGATGCCGAGGCGGCGCAGCGGTACCGATACTTCCAGGGCCACATCGGCAGGCCCACGGCCGATCGCATCGCGCCGGAAGCGCGACTTGTGACGATGCTTCGGGACCCTGTGGCACGCCTGACCAGCTCGTACTTCTACTGGCGCTCCCAGTCCAGGCGCGTGAAGAACTGGAACGCGCATCGAATCGCCGACAGGCTGCAATCCATGACGCTGCTGGAGTACGTGGCGAGCGATGACCCGGTCATTCGTCGCAGCTCCTGGAACGTACAGGCGACTGGGATTGAACGGTTCTCGAGCGTCGGGATCGTCGATCGCTTCGATGAGTCCCTCGCACTCACCTACGACGTTCTCGACCTCCCGGGAGGACCGGAAGTGGTGTTCGACAACCGAACGCCCGCCAAGTATATCGACCAGGAGATTACCGAGGAGATACTGGATCACGCGCGGCGCCTGACCCGGGCCGACGAGATCGTGGTCGAGTTGGCGCGTGCTCGCCTCAATGAATGGGCCTCGAGTCGCTCCGGCGGGCACCACGGCGACTGAGAGCCAGCGCTACTCCGGACTCGTCTGACCTCGCATACCGGAAGCCACCGCCCCGAATCTCGGATCCGATCGCATGAGCTCGAGGTCCGGCCATGCCGAGGCATGCAGCCACGCCAGTCCTTCCAGCCCCTGGTCGAGAGCCACGCCGAGCAGGGAGACGGCGCGGGCCGGATCTCCTCCAATCGCCGAGAGCCGGGCCAGGAGTGCGGTGCGATCTCCCAGTGCGTACTCGAATCCCTCGTCGAGCAGGCGTTCGGCTCTCCCAGCCTCGTCCGTGCGCGCCAGGCTGAGCGCCAGCATGCCGCGGTAGGTGGCGCGATCGGGATAGTCGGCGAACAGGTCGGCGAACACGTGTCCGGCAGTATCGTACTCCCCGAGATCGTAAGCGACGGAACCCAGCCAGTAGCGGTGTTGACGGAATCCGGGAGCTTCCCGAAGCCGCGCCTGGAGCCACGCCTGGCCCCGCAGCAGCATCGCCTCACCCTCTGAGTCGTACCCGTGAGCCCGGAGCTCCTCCCCGGCGACGACCATAGCCGCGCCCTGCGACCAGTACGCACTGGGCGAGAGCCCCTCCAGCCTGTTGAGGAGCGAATCCAGTTCAGCGGTACGTCCCGCCGCTGCAAGCGCTCGCGCCTCGAGAACCGAGCCGATACGCCGATCCGGAAATCGCTCCTGCATCGAGCGGGTCGCGGTCAACTCTCCGTCGAAGTCGCCGACGAGGTGGCGGGCATGAGCCAGTACCGTCCAGTAGTGCAACCACTCGCGCAGCGGACCCGAATCGGGATCCATGGCTTCGAGGAACTCGATCGCCAGGTCCGGTCGGCCGACTGAGACGGCGGCACGAGCCGCGTTGTATGAGGTGCGGGACGCGCTCGTGATCGCTGCTGCCCGGAGCGCGGCCTGAAGTGCTGCGCTGCCATCGGAGTCGAGCAAAGATCGCAGGTATTGCCAGCGCAGGTCCTGAAGTTCGCTGAACGAGGATCGGTGTTCCCGCAACACATCCAGCAGGGAGTCGGCACGGACGCGGTCGCTCGTTGTGCCGATGTTCACGAGGTTCGTCGCCGCGAGCAGAGGGGCGTCGTAGAATTCCGGATCCAGCTCCCACGCGCCGAGCAACTCGGGAACGGCGAGGGTGTACTCCTGGCGAAGGTACAGACCGAGTCCCCGGTCGAAGGCACGGTAAGCCGCGAAGGTGGGCGGCCGAAGCGCCCGGCTCGCCGCGGCCGCCAGCCTCACATCGGACGCCAGGGCGACGCTCCCCATCACCCGTTCACGCAGGGCGAAGATCGCGGCCTCCAGCGAGTCGCGGGGAGCGGACACCGTCTCCGTGGCGCTCACCACTGACCCATCCCGGGCGTCAACGACCTCCGCCCGGAAGCTCAGCCTCTCGCCCGTCGTGGCGTAATACGATCCCGTGACGATCGTGCGCGCACCGGTTCCCTCCGCGAGCGCGCTCACGGGGTCCAGCCTGGCTTCGGCTCCAGCCGCTTTCTCGGCTGCCTCGGCCGCCTCCAGGGAGCTCGGCCAGGGCACCACCGGGCCGACTCCCGCGTGCACCAGGCCCTCCGAGATCCAGTCTCCCACCAGCCGTCCGACCACGTCGAGGCTCGGATCACCCGTCTCGTTGCGAAACGCAGAAACGGCGATGGGCGAGGCGAGCACCGAATTGCCGACTCCCGCCGGGGTCAGCCGCTCCTGGTCCGTCGCGACTTCCTCCCGGGGCTCATGGGTGAGAGCGAACAGGGCTGCCGTGATCACGACCGCGCCCGCGGCGAAGCCCGGCAGGTAACGGGCCAACGCACGTCGCCCCCGCCCGGACCGTGCCAGTCGAGCCCTTGAGCTCCTGCTACCGGACTGAACGCCTCCCAACACTGCGAGAATCTCATCAGCCGAGACGGAGCGGCTGTCCGGTCGAACCTCGAGGCAGCGCCCCACAAGGTCCGCCAGTTCCGCCGATACATCGGGACGTTCGACCGCCAGTCGCCCGGCGACTTTCGGTGCGACTGGCTCGCCCTCAAGATCCGAAGGTTCCAACTCCCGCACCTGCCCGAGGAGCATCTCGTGCGCCAGCTGACCCCAGGCGTACAGGTCGACCCGGTGGTTGGTGTCCGACATCCCGGCGAGCTGTTCCGGGGCCATGTACCGGGGCGTCCCGATCGCATCGCCTGTTCGGGTCAGAGGATCATCTCCCTCGTCGGCCTCGAAGCTCTTCGCCACACCGAAGTCGAGCAGGTATGCGTGGTGTCCGGCGACGAGCACGTTGGCGGGCTTGAGGTCCCGGTGAACGACCCCCTGAGCGTGGGCGTGGGCGAGGGCGCGCGCCACGTCCCGGAGAAGGGGAAGCGCCTCCTTGACCGATACGGGACTGTCGCGTCTGAGAACCGATCGAAGGGTCTCTCCCTCGATGTACGGCATGACGTAATAGGCGAATCCCTCGACCTGCCCCGAGTCGATCAAGGCCACGATGTGCGGATGGGCGAGCCGGGCGGCGAGGCGGACCTCGCGGGCGAACCGGTCCGCGCTGAATCGCTCCGCCATTCCGGGACGCATGACCTTGAGCACGACCAGCCTGTCGTGCTTGCGTTCCCAGGCGAGGAATACCACCGCCATGCCGCCTCGTCCCAGCTCCCGGACGATCCTGTACCGTCCGTCGAGGGCTTCGTCCAGCAGGCGGGCCAGATCCTTCGACCCGGGATCTTCCCTGCCCGGAGCACCCGACGGCAATCCAACCAGGGGACGATCCAGGATCCCCTCGGCATTCCCGTGTGCTTCGAGCATCTCCTCCACGGCGGTCAGGACCGTGGCGTCGTCCTCCAGGTCCTGTTGCCGGAGCCATTCCGTCCGCTGTCCCTCGGGAAGGTCGAGTGCGGCTTCGAACAGCTCGGAGATCCTCCGCCAGCGCGTATGCGCGTTCACGGTCGGTCGGATTCCCGGCCGTCGTCCGAGCGGGACGGATACAGTTCGGCATGCAGCCACGCTCTGGCTCGCGTCCAGTCACGTTGCACCGTTCGACGCGTGACACCCAGCATTTCACCAATCTCGGTGTCGTTGAGTCCCCCGAAATAGCGCAACTCGACCACTCGCCTCAATCGGGGCTCCTGCTCGTCGAGACGATCCAGCGCGGCATCGAGCGCCAGCAGTTCTACGGGCTCTGGTCCGCAGGAATCACCCGCCTGGAGATTCTGACCGCTCAGAGTCGTTGGAGATATGCCAGCTCCTCGCTTGGCGGCGTCCCGGCGCCGGGCATGATCCACCAGCACCTGTCGCATGGCACGGGCCGCGATTCCGATGAAATGCTTGCGGTCCTCGAGATTTCCCGCCGGGAGTCCTGCCAGCTTCATGTACGCTTCGTTCACGAGCGCGGTCGGTTGCAGGGTGTGACCGGCTCTCTCATTTCGAAGTCGGATCTCAGCGATCCGGCGCAGCTCCTCATAAACCAGTTCGTACGCGCGACTGAGGGCCTCGGAATCTCCCTCGTGAGCTATGCGCAGCAACTGTGTCAGTTCACCCGCCGATCGCTGGGCGCACTCATCGTCCATTTGGTTCCTGTTCGCCCGAATTTACTCATGCCTCGGTTGACCAGAATAGAGTGAGAGGGCGATGCAGGCCAAGATCCCAGAGCACGATCCAGCGGGGAGACAGGTCGAATCTCTGGTCAGAACTCGTAGCCGAGCAGCTCGATCTCCCGAGCACAGCGACGGGCGATGATGTCGCGCTCCTCGGCACCTAGAACTTCGCTGTACGGACGCCTGTCCTTTCGTGTGTCGCTCTTAGCGCGTGGGAGTTGCAGTGACGAATCAAGGCCGAGCGTCCCAGCCAGCGTTTCTAGCTCGTCCGTCAGCTTCTCGTAGCGGAGCACATGATCGAGTACGATATCGCCTTTGATCGCATAGAACTGTAGGTTCGAAATCGCGCGCTGGGTAGCCGAGTTAAAGAACTCGGCCATCGATGGCCTGGAGGGTTGATCGCGCAATCTCCAATAGTAGAGGGATATCGCCCGATCCCAGGGGTTTCGTTCGATCGAAAACTTGTAATAGTCCCGCCATATCGATCTGCCGACCCACGCTCGAACCTCCTCGGCATCTACATGCTCCCAGAAGGCCCGTCTTCCCTTCCCGCGCAGAGCCAGTAACCAATCAGTCGGACGGTGATGCAGCAGTGAAACATCGGTATTTCGAGGGGAGAGACCGCCAATCGCTGCTCGTTCGGCCTCGTGCGCGCTGTGGAGTGGCGTAATTACATCGTCCTCACCGCATACCCGCGACAATGCCAGCTCGAGGCTTGTACCGGCAGTCTTCTGCGACTTGATGAAGATGAACCGATGTTCATGACTGACTATCACCGCGCCCTCCGAGATCCCAATGCAAATCTTCTAGTGACGGGCACCTGCGTCGCTCACCACGCGAGCCCGTAGTCCTCTCCGTAGTCACTGCTCCCGCCCCACATCGTACCGTGCTCGCGGTCGAACCAGATCGCGTTGATGGGTCCCGAAGTCCGCTCGGCCGTCACGACGTCGTATCCCATCTCGCTCAGCTCCGCCCGTACCCACGGGGGCGTGTCCGCATGCACGACCAGGCGACCCGGCCGCGCATCGTGGTCGCCGAACGACGAACGAAGCTGGTAGGTGTTCACGTTCGGCGCCTCGACGGCCTGCTGCACGTCCATACCGAACTCCACCACGTTCAGCAGGAACTGAAGCAAGTTCTGGTCCTGCGTGTCTCCGCCCTGGACGGCGAAGGAGAGCTCGGGAAGACCATCCTTGAGGGCCATGCCCGGCGTCAGGGTGACCCGAGGACGCTTGCCCGGCTCGATCACGTTGAAAGGATTGTCCGCCGGATCGGTCACGAAGCTCTGGGCCCGCTGACTGAGGCCCACGCCGGTTCGGCCCGCGACGGTCGCCGGGATCCAGCCGCCACTGGGTGTAACCGACACGACCCAGCCCTCTGCATCCGCCGCCTGAATCGAGGTCGTGCCGAGATGGTGCCGCGAGGTCAGCAGATCATCATGCGGTCTGAAGAGCCTCGCCTTGTCCTTGACGGTTCCTCCGCTGGAAGGGGTCCGCGAAAGCCCGGAAGGCCCGGGAATCCCGCCTTCCTCCCGCTCATCTGACCGAACGGGCACCGTGTGCCACCGCTCGAGCAGGTCGAGAAATGGATTCTCCCCTGCCTGGTGGCGGTACGGGTCCCCCGGCCGGGCATCCGGATCGTTGCGCTCCGGATCCACGAGGGCAGCTCTTTCGGCCGCATATGCCTCCGAAAGCAGACCCTCGATCGGCTCTTCCGGTGGAAAGTACGGGTCCCCGTAGTAGAAATCGCGATCGGCGAAAGCGAGATGCATCGCCTGTACGATCGTGTGGATGTAGGCGGCGCTGTTGAAGCCGAGCGATCCGAGATCGAAATTCTCGAGGATGTTGAGCGCCTGCAGCATCGCAGGCCCCTGTGTCCACGTGGTCAGCTTGTAGACATCGATACCGCGGTAGTCGGTGTGCACCGGCTGCTCGATCCGTACCTGCCATCGGTCAAGATCTTCCATCGTGATCAGGCCGCCTTCCTCGCGGGCCCCGCGTACGATCTCCGCGGCGATGTCGCCTCGGTAGAATCGATCGTAGGCCGCCCGGATCGCACTGGCCCTGTCGGCGCCTGCCTCCAGCGCCTCGCGCTCTGCCTCCACCAACGCCCTCAGCGTCGCCGCCAGATCCGGCTGGCGGAAGATCTCGCCCGGTCGGGGCGCTCGGAGGGAATCTCCCTCCTCGACGAAGAACACCGAACGCGAGTAGGCCCAGGACTCCAACCGCTCCCGGTTGCGCTCGATCGCCCTGACCGCCTGGCCCTCGATCGGGTACCCGTCCGCCATTTCGATTGCCGGAGCCAGCACCTCGGCGAGCGACAGGGTCCCGTACTCGGCCAACATCACCATCAGCCCCCCGGGGGTTCCCGGCGTGACTGCTGCGAGCGGTCCATACATCGGCGGATGCTCGAGCTCCCTGTCTCGATAGAAGTCGGCGGTCGCCCCGGTCGGGGCCACACCCACCGCGTTGATCCCGATCACCTCTCCCCGGCGCGGATCGAAGATCAATGCCTGCGTCTCGCCGCCCCACGAAAGAACGTCCCACATCGTCGAAGTCGCTGCGAGCATCGCGCAGGCCGCATCCACCGCGTTTCCGCCCTTCGCGAACACGAGCGCTCCGGCGGTCGCGCCAAGGGGCTTTCCCGTGATCGCCACCCAGTTGCGGCCGTGGAGCACGGGCTTGGTCGTGCGCTGCGCGAGAAGATCGGCAGGGCCAAGAGTAGCCGCCGCCACGAGCATCAGTCCGATTCCTGATTTGAGAGGCGACATGAGCTCTCCTTCTCCAACTACTGATTTAAATACATTTATGAGCTTTGGAATACACGGCCCGCTTCATCCCGACGCCATTTCGGATTCGCCCCGTGGAGATGAACGCCCCCGATCCAGTGATCGAATGGCAGCACCTCGGCCCGATACAATTCTCCGTGGAGTACCGCTCGACCCGTGGACGTGATTTCGAGGGGCGCCTGCCAGAATCCCCCCCGTATTTCAGCCGGGTCCGCCGCGGAGATCGGCTGCCCGTCGGCGAATCTGACAACGGGCCTGGCCCCTGCACCGAGACGCCGCAGGTAGCCGGCGAACGATGCGTCCCCGAGATAGACGTGCTCCTCCCGATCCGCCGATGCACGGAACGCTTCTGCCGCCGTCTTCGCCGCTCCGGCGATCGCGTCCAGCAGTTGCGCCTCGGATCGGGCCAATCCACGAAGCCTGGACGGGTACTCCTCCAGCAATCGCCGTATCGCTCCAGCGACGTGAGGCAGGCCGGTGCGACGGTCATTGGCGATCGCCTCCAGGGTCGTCGGATCTTCGGATCGGAAGCAACTCCACGCGCGCGACGCGAACTCGCGTTCTCTCGGCGACACTGGATGGCGAGCCTCCCAGGCGGCCTGGAGCTCCGTGTCAGCGGCGACTCCGAAGTGCGTCCGAAGCGGGACGAGCTGCGGGGCGCTGACCGACTCATCCGAAGGGCACGCGTCGAGCACCTGCAGAAGCTGCAGCTGATCGTACAGGTCGGGTTCGAACCACAGGAGGAGCTCTTCCGAGCGGATTGCCCGCTCTAGACGAGTGTCCCTGCGCTGAAACTGGCTGACCACCACTTCGCTGGATACGCCGAATGCTCCGGAGAGAAACTCGGCTCGCGACTGCCGCAGTCCCTCGGCGTCCAGATCACCTCGGACCGGACCATCGTGAAGCACGTCCCGCCACGCCAACACCTCTCCCGGAACGCCGAGACTCGCGATGCGCTCGACCGCGATGTCGCCGTTGGTCACGTGCAGCATCGAACCCTCGTGCGGTGCCACCCTTCCTGTGGCGCCCGGCCGTCGAGACGAGCTATTCTGCCGTACATGCGTCCATTCCTTCGTGTTACCCTCGGGCACGTCTGCCCCGCGTGCCTCGTCGGGCCCCTGTTCGAGAGGGGCTTCGAGATGTACGAGCACTGCCCCGCCTGCGGCCAGGATCTCATCGGCTCCGACGGGGCACAGTACGGAGGGCCTGCGGCCAGGATCTCATCGGCTCCGACGGGGCACAGTACGGAGGACCCATGGTGTTCGGCTACACGGTGGGGGGCGGTGGCGGCGTGATCGTCGTGCTGCTGCTCCTGGCGTTCGGCGTGCGCACGGAGCTCGCCCTCGCCGCCGGTCTTGTCGTCGCCGTGGCGACGATCGCCCTGACCTGGCGTCACGGGAAGGCTGCCTGGACCTGGCTGCTCTACCGCACGGGCCAATTGCAGGACACTTCTGAGCCGCGCCCATGACCCGGACTCGGGGCTTGCAGGCATATCCCCGAGCCGCTCAACTTCAAGCGCATACGATCCGAGGACGGACGTAATCGGATCTCGACTCGTCGCGATTCAATCAGGGGTCCTGCCATGTCACGGTCCGCCCTTCTTCTCTTGCTCGCCAGCTCAATCGCCCTTTTCACGAGCACGCCAGCAGGTGCACAGTCCAACACCAACCGGCTGCCCGAGGATGGAGGCGAGGTCTTCCAGCTGGGCATGCCCCCGGTCTGGAAAGGGCACGCGGGGGGAACGGTGGGCTGGTATCGGCCGGGAAAGGATCCCGGATTCGGTCTCTCGGGGAGCCAGCCTGTCTTCCACGTCCACGCGGGCATTCTCAAGGATCTGCTGAGCCCTGTCGCGGGCGTCGCCGCGATCGGTCTCGAAGGATATGGCGGAGTCCGCGGAGAAGATGGACTGGACGGGGGCGTTCGTCCTCTGTTCTCGATCCCGGCGCTGCACTTCACGACCGGTGCCGACTACAATTTCTCCGACTCGCGGTGGTCGGCTCTCCTCCGCCTGGAAATCCCTTTCCGACGTGGTGGCGTCCTCGGACGTGGCTCGCAGGTTCGATTCGACTACTTGCCGGGCTTCGGCAACACGTTCGCGGCAGGCGTCAACGTGCCGCTCTGGGGGCGGAACATCGGGGCGACGAGACCACAGCGGGATGCGGTGGAACTGGACGAACCCCCCGTCGCCCTGATGGATCTCCCCAGTCCGCCGCCGGGACTCGAGGCAGCGATCGCCCTCGTCCGCGAAGGCGCCCTGTGGATCACCGAGATCTCGATGCCTCTGACCGACGAGGGGGGCGACAAGCCGAACGAGCGGTACGCTGATCAGATCGCACGGATTCGCGAGCACATCGCGTTGCGTGACAGCCGGTTTCCGGAAGGGCGCAGTCTGCAGGATGAGATCGAGGCGTTCCACGACGAGCTCGACCGGGCCTTCTCGATCGCTGCCGGCAGCTCGGCGGACACACGATCGACGGAGCAGGGCCGAAAGATCTCGGCTACGGCGCGGAGGATTCTGCTCGAAGACATCCTGATGCCGTACAACCGGCTTCTCGGTCAGCGAAAAGTGAACGACGGGCTCGACGAATTTCTCGCCAGCGCGCATGCCGAGTTCGCCAGCTGGCTGCTGACGAAGAGTGAGATCCCGGAGGAGAAGTTCGAACCTGTGTTCTTCACCTTCCAGTCCCTGGGACAGATCGCCGAGGAGGTCCGGGCGTTTCAGAAGGATCGATGGGAGGACAACCGGTTCGTCTGGTTGCCCCTGCAACTCGCGTTGCGGGCGGAGGATCACGATACGTACGCCGAGCTGGCCGAACTGATCGAGCTCGGAACCCAGCAGTCGTTCTCCTCGGCCAACCGGACTCAGTACGTCATGAACGAGCAGTTCCAGCTGGAGTTCTTCCGGTCCGTCCGTGAGGCCCGCGATTACCACGTCCTCTGGATTCACGACTACCGCGGCCTGAACAGCGACGGCAAGCCGGACGAGATCGCTTTCAAGCAGACCGTGAGGGGGTATCTCGGAGCCCTGACGGAACGGATCGAGGCGTACGACGAATCCCGCAAACTGCCGCAGTACTTCATCTTCCTCGACCAGAACTACTTCGAGGCCAACAAGTCGAGGTTGTTCTTCCGCGTATTGCTGGACCCGATGGACTACGAGCTCGACCTTCCGGACGGGTACGAGGAATGGGAGGCCGAGCTGGCGGAGGCCCAGGAACGCCTCCGGCAGGCCGTTGCCAATTCCCAGCTGCTCCAGACGGAGCGGGCGCAGTACGGCGAGGACTGGTTGAAGAATCGCATCCGGGTGCACATCAACGTGACGAATCCGTCGGACTTCTCCTTTACGAGTATGCACGTGGCCGGAGTCGTACCGGTGCCGGACAACGTCATGCGTGACCACCGGAAGATCGCCTTCTACGACATTACCGAGGAGGATCCGTATCGCGGTCTGGCGATGTTCACCGGCATGGGGATCGGCGAGCACTACGTCGGACCGAACTGGGAGGACCGGGCCGTCGTGATTCAGGGCCCTGCCGCACTCCGGGTGAAGACGGCCGCGCGGGAGCTCCTCGAGCAGCAGGGATTCGAGCCCGACGAGATTCCCTTCCCGCTCAGGCCCGTCGAAAAGCCCCGGACCTACCAGGCGACCATTGATTCCGTGGCCGAACTGTTGACGAAACGGGTCTCGAGTTATACCGGCCAGGTCCTCCAGCTTCACAACAAGACCGGATTCGCCGACAAACCGATCAATGTCGAGAAGGCGATTCTCTACACCCTGATGCCGGCCGGGTCCATTCTCAAGGTGCCCGACTCCCTCTGGCAGAATTACGTGTACGCGTCCATGCTCGTCGGCAGCGCGCTGCGCGGGTGTGACGTACTGATCATGGCGCCCGCTCTCAAGTCGGCACCGAGTGCCGCCTCGGTGACCATGGCCCGCGCTCACGGTCTATTCGGGGCCCTGATCGTGCTGAAGAACGGACTCAATCAGGAGATCGAGGCCGAGGGTGGGTTGCTGAAGACAGGCCTCTATGCGCCGAATGTCGGGGTCGGCGACCTCGCCGGCCGGATTCGGCAGAGCCGCGAGCTGGACGAACCGTGGCTCCGGGAGCTGTACCCCGAAAACCCGGCGATGAGCGAGGCGGTCGATCGCATGCTACCCGAGCTGGAGCAGGTCGATGTATCGGCCGACTACCTGGTCGCGTCCGGCGTGGACGAATCTCCGAAGCTTCACCTGAAGGCGAACTTCTTCATCACGGGCGAGGTCTGGGAGATCCTGATGCGGATGCCGGAGTGGGGTCCGTTGATCACCGAGTACCTGCGATACCTGGCGCTGCAGACGGGGCCCCCGGAAACTCGACCCGCGGGCCGCGAAGTGCCCGAGAACCTGATCCGGACCCTTCAGGACCTCGCTCGATCGCTGGAATCGGAGTTGACTCCGCAGCAGATACAGCGGGCTGCCAGTTTCTTTACGGTAGGTTCGACCAACATGGACTACCGAAGCATGGTCATGGACGGGGAAGTCCAGATCACCTTGCGGGGTTGGAACTCCCTCGCCGGTCTCGTCGACTTCGCCTTCCTGGTCGGCCTCTGCGAGTGGGTGGACACTCTGGAGGAACTCGACGCGCTATTGCCACCTCCGGGCGGCCTGACGCGATCGATGGCGAATTTCATGAAGCTGGCGCTCTAGCGCCCAGCTGAAAGGCCCGGTGATCGTGCGGTCACCGGGCCCCACGTTCCGCTGGCCTCGGGGTGACACAGTGCCCGGGGTGCGGTCACTCCCCCCCGGCCTCGATCGCTCGGACCCGGACCTCGTTGTCGCTGGACCACTCGAGCAACCAGTGCCCGCCATCCGGTCGAGCTCTTCCTCCGACCGGAGACCACTTGCCCGAGCTGCGGGTCAGCTCGGTCACCTCGCCGCGCGCCGAGACGCACTTCACGACCTGGCCGGAATAGACGCTGACGCAGATATCGCCGCGGGCATCCTTCCACATGCCCATCAATGCGTGGCGATCGTGCACGAAATCGAACTCCGGCGTGCGTTCGACGAGGTCACGGGCCACGACCCGCGCCGAGATCTCGCCGGGCTCGACACGATACAGGTCGGGTCCGATCGCGACGTGGACCACACCCTCGGGGCTGACGGTCAGCCAGTGAAGGTATCCCGGGTCATCGTCGAGTGAGATTTGGCGCACGAGCGCACTCGCCGGGTCTCTGACCTCGATCGACCGGGCGTCGCGCCTCAGCACGTATGCGTTCCCCCCCGCATCCCTCTGAAAGCCGTAGTCGTGGAACTCGTCCGGATAGCCGTCCCGCCAGGCGATGACATCGGTCAAGGCGCCACCCGGCTCGAGCCGCCAGACACGGTGCCGATAGTCATCTCCCACGTTGGTCACGTCTTCCCCGTAGAGCGCCCCGTCCGGGCCGAGCCAGAGCTCGTGCGTGTGAACGTTGGCCACCGCGATCTCGATCCTGCCATCGGGCCGAAGCACCCGAACGTTGTGCAGGTCGCTGAAATAGAGGTTCCCCCGGCTGTCGAGAACGAGGCTGACCGGTGGGTGTGCCGCGGCGAGGGCCGGCAATCCGAGGGTCAGGGCTACCACTGCCGCCCAGACTCCCCCGCGCGCACGCCGCGCCGCGGTCTGGCCGTACTGTTCCCGTACCGGCTGACTTCTCACCTCGGCCTCCCTTCGTCGCGCACGGTATCCGGCAGCGACGTTCGCGATGCCCGAAGGACCGTGATCCGCGTTTCACCCGGCATGTCGTATCGCTTGCCCGGGGCGTCGATCCGGTGCGAGCGATCGTGCTCGAAGCTGAGGATCCGACTGAACGGGACTTCCAACCAGCGCCGGACGATACGATCGAGTTTCGCGGAGCCGTAAGGAGGATCGGCGAAAGCCAGATCGTACGCGCCGGGAGCGAGCGACTCTACGAACGGAATCGCGTCCCGCTTGAAAATTCGCGCGTTGCGTCGGGTTCGCATCGCAGCCACGTTCGCCTTCAGGGCATGAAGGCTGGCGGGTCCGTTCTCGACGAAGTCGGCCCTGGAGGCGCCACGCGACAGGGCCTCCAGGCCGAGCGCCCCCGTGCCGGCGAAGAGATCGAGCACCGACGCGCCTGGAAGTTCGTCTTCCAGCAGTAACAACCATCGATCCCGCACGGCCTCCGACGTGGGGCGCACGCGAGCTCCCGGCGAGACCAGCTTGCGCCCGGCCCACTTTCCGGAGACGATTCTCACAGAATGCCCTCCACCAGCGCCGCCCATTCTTCGGGCCGTTCCAGGTGTACGTTGTGGCCTGCTCCGGGCACGATGGCGAGTGTCGCACCCCGCATCTCCTTTGACATTCTTCGGTTCAGTTCGACGAATTTCGGGTCTTCGCTGCCGACGATCAGCAAGGCCGGGCAGTCGAGGTGTGGCAGTCCTTCCCAGAGGGACGGCTGCATCCCCACGCCCAGACCCCGCAGGCAGGCGGCCAGCGCCGCCGGGTCGTTGGACAGGCGCTGCTCACGCTGCGCGGTGCGGACGGTGTCCGGCAGGGTGGCCTGGCTCGCGAAGAGGGGCATGGATTCCCAATCGGAGACGAAAGCCTCGATACCCCCGTTCTCGAGCCGATCGGCGATTCGCGCGTCTGACGATCGCCGGGCCGTCCGTTCCACGGAATCGGAGATCCCCGGCGACGCACTCTCGAGTACCAGTCCGGACACGTACTCCGGCGCCAGCAGACCGGCTCCGAGCGCCAGTCGCCCGCCCATGGAATAGCCCGCCCAGATCGCGCTAGGAATCGCCAGCGCGTCCAACAGATCGGTCAGATCCGCTACTACCGCCGCGAACGCGAACCGGCCGGCCGACTCCGGTGCGTCGCTTTCGCCGTGTCCCGGCAGGTCTACCAGGACCACCCTTCGGCGCTCAGCGAGTCGATCGACAGCTTCGCGAGGCCACGATCGGTGAGAGCCCGTGAAGCCGTGCAGCAACAACAGGGGAGCGCCGGCCCCTGAGCCGAGATCGACGCAGTGGAGTCGAAGTCCATCGCGCGAGCGCACGATCACGGGTCTCGACCGGCGAAGGGCGGACGCAGGGCAGAAGCCAGACCTCGGAATTCCATGGTCACAGACTCGGGACGAGAGGGGGAAACGAGCAACCCCGGCGACCACGAGGCCGGCGGGGCTGCGCGACGTCGGGCCGCTCCCTGGCCCGCCGCTCATTCGTCATCCTGGCGATCAGAACTTATCCGCCGCCTCCGGAGCTGGTCCCGTACGAGTCTCTGTCGAGACGGAAGTGACGGATCGAAGCGCACTCGTCACCTCGAAAGGTCAGCGCTCGATCGCCGCTACGGAAACAGGATCACCAGCGGCAGGATCATGACCGCGAGGCAATCTCACGCGTGTAGTCGTCACTCTCTCGATCTGCCAGCAACACGCCGAGTGCGACGAACAGCAGGCCGATACCGGATGAGGTCCTGAGCCAGAGTGATCTCATGAAATTCCCTCCGTGTCCGGGCCTCGCCCGGGCACCGACGCATCCGAACGTACGGTTTCACTCGAGCGCTCCAGCCGCTCGAACAGTACTCCAATCATGTCGAGCAGCGCCGCGACCTCGATCGGCTTCGCGAAGGTCGCCGCCGCGTCGGTCTCGGCGATCGCCTCCCGCGTTGCCGGGTCATCGTGCGCCGTCACATAGATGACCGGCACTTCCCATCCTTCATTCCGTAGACGGTGATGCAGCTGGGGCCCGCTCAGGCCGGGAAGCGAGACGTCCAGAAGGATGCACCCGGGCTGCCGGTCCCTGGAAGGCGGATCGGCAAGAAACTCCTCGGCGGACCCGAAGGTCTCGGCGCCATACCCGACGGCCCGGGCCAGTCGGGCGAGCGCCCTGCGGATCGCCGGATCGTCGTCGACGACGAAAAGTGTTCGACCTCTGCCCGTCTCCCCGTCGTTCACGCCCCCTCCCTTCCCGCGTATCCGGACTGGCTCCGCGATCCGGGCCAGCTATGAGGGTAAATTGAAGGGGGACGGGTTCCGACGTCATTGGACCTTGGTCCCATGGGTCCGGTCCGAGGGCGTGGTCCGCTCGGCATGTCCGGAGTGGCGGGTCTGTAGCGGCGGAGGATTAGCTCGAAGGCTGGCCGATTCCCAGGCGCTCGGCGAGCCGGGCGAGGTCCGCCAGCGAAGCGGCTTCCATTTTCTCCATCACCCTGCCCCGATGCACTTTGACGGTCTTCTCCGAGACTCCGAGCTCGCGGGCGATCTGTTTGTTCAATCGCCCTACGACGACCCGTTCGAAGACCTGGCGCTCTCTGCGGGTTAGAGTGTCCAGCCGGCGCTGGATCCGAGCGAGCTGCTCCGATTCCCTGCGCCTCTCGGCATCGACGGCTACGGCGCTCCTCACCGCCGCAACGAGTCGATCCGGATCCGCCGGCTTCTCGAGGAAATCGGCTGCGCCCGCCTTCATCGCGGCGACGCTCTCCGGGACTCCTCCAGCCCCCGTGAGAAACAGAATCGGTCGGACTCGATCCGATTCGGCCAGTCGATCCTGGAGCTCGAGTCCATCGATCTCCGGCATCCGCAGGTCGAGCACCAGGCAGCCGGGGCAATCGGGATCGGAATTCGCCAGATACTCGGAGGCGGATCCGAAGGCCCGTACCCGGAAGCCTGACGCCTGCAGCAAGCGGACAATCGAGGCTCGAACGGAATCGTCATCGTCCACTACGAACACGGTGGGAGTGACGGAATCAGACGCTTCGATCGAGAATCCCTTGCGCGTCATCCGGCGAGTTCCTCCTGCCTCGAATCCGGCAGATCCTTCCCCGGAAATCTGGCGGGCAGAGTGAAAGTGAGCACTGCACCTCCCGCAGGATCGTTGGCGGCCTCGATCCGGCCACCATGCGCTTGCACGAGGCTGCGACTGATCGCCAGTCCGACACCCATTCCGGACGATTTCGTTGTCACGAAGGCCTCGAACACAGAGGCGACTTCGTCCGGCGGCAAACCGGGCCCCGTGTCCCGTACCCTGACCTCCACGAAGGGAGGCAGTGCGCGCGTTCGAATCGTGATCCGTCGCTCCGTCTCCAGGTTCCGCATGGCGTCGAGCGAGTTCATGATCAGGTTGATCAGCACCTGCTGCAACTGCACCCGGTTTCCGAGGACATCGGGAAGGTCCGGCGCGAGGTCGAGATCGATCTCGACGGCAGTCTCCCGGAGCTCGGACCCGAGCAGAAGCAGCGCGTCGCGAACCAGCTGATTGATTCGCAGAGGTTCCGTCTCCACCCTCCCCCGCTTGAGGAACTCGCGGAGCTCCGTGATGACGTCCGAGGCCCGTCGGCCTTCGTGCATGATCTCGGCGAGTGCTTCCCGGACCACATCTCTCCCGATGTCGGGGTTCGACAGGAGTCGGTCGCTGGCAGCTGCATTGCTGACGATCGCCATCAGCGGCTGATTCAGTTCGTGGGCCAGAGAGGTGGCGAGCTCTCCGGCCGTCGCGATGCGCGAGACATGCTCCAGCTCACGCTGCTGACGCCGGGCTCTTTCCTCGGCACGGTCCCGTTCCTCGATCGCCAACTCCAGTTTTCGGGCACGAAGCTCGACAGTACGAACGCGTCGGAAGAGCCCGGAGGCAATGAGCCCGACGACCAGCAGTCCGGCCCCCCCGCGGAACCAGTTCGTCTGCCACCAGAGGGGGAGAATCCTGATGTCCACGGACGCAGGCCGGACACTCCACAAGCCATCTTCGTTTCTCGCCTCGACGACGAAGGTGTAGGTCCCCGGCGGAACACGGGGATATCGCGCCTCCCCGGAACGCACCGAATACACCCAGTCGTCGTCCTGTCCGACCAGACGATGGCGGTACATAGCCTCTCCCAGCGTGGCGGCGCTGGAGGCGGAGTACCGGAAGCTGACCTGCTGGCCGCCTCCGCCCACTATGACAGGCCCGCTTCCCTTCCAGTCCTCCTCCCCGAATCGTATCGACTCGATTCGCGGCAACGGCGCGATGGTGTCCCACGGGAAGGCGCCGGTATCGATCGAGACGAGACCGTCGATCGTGCTGAACCAGGCCACACCGTCGTCGCCCAGCCACGCCGCCGGAGAGCCGCCGTTCCCCTCGGGCATTCCATCGTCCGCGTCGAATTGGACGGCATCGATGCGGGCACGCGTGCCCTCGATCACAGAATCCAGGACCGCCCGACGGACGACCGACACGCCTCGGTTCCCCAGAATCCAGAATCGATCCTTCGAGTCCTCGAGGAGGGCGGAGAGCGAGTTGTCCGGAAGTCCCTGTGCGGTGGTCACGCGATCGAAGCGAGAGCCATCTTCGCTGCAACGCGCCAGTCCACCGCCGTAGGAACCGATCCAGACGTCGCCTTCTCGATCCCGGTGGATCAGGCGGATCGCCCCGGGGGGAACACCCTCGGACGGTCCCATTACGCGGACCTCTCCAAGCTCCGAACCCGACACTGGAACCACCGCGATCGTGCCCGACTGACCGACCCAGAGATCTCCGTCCGGGTCGAAAGCCATTGATGTGATCTCGTCTGCGGGGAGGCCGAAGCCCGGATCGTACAGCGTGAGGCTCGTATCACGCACGTGACCGAGGCCGCCGAGACCGTAGCCGAACCATACGCTGCCGTCGGGGAGAGCGACGGGAGGCTGGACGAGCCGATT
>JARRPS010000052.1:0-13534 GCA_037382625.1 Gemmatimonadota bacterium
CCGACCTGGTGCCCACGCGCGCACATCTTCCGCTGCCCTGGATCATGGATACGACGTGGAGCCGCTCGTGACGCTGGAATCGAAGCGAACGTGGATCGGCCGGGCGGCGAGGGAGGGCTGGCTGCTCGGATTCGAGCACGATCCCGAGATCGCCTGGGGAACTGCGGCACCGGGAGACCGCCCGGGCAGTGTGACTCTGGTCGATCCCGTGGCCGATCCGACGGGGGATCCGTTGGCGGGCGACGAATCTGAAGAGGAGAATGCATGATGGGGTGCAGGGGATGGGGGACGTTCGGAGCGCTGCTTCTCGTGATCGCGTCTCCCTTGAGGGCGCAGGCACCGCCCCCGGATCCGGAGTCGCAGGTCATGAAGGTCGTGAACGAGCTCTTCGTGGCCATGCGAGCGGGAGACAGCGCGACCGTGCGGACCCTCTTCCACCCGGATCTCGAGAAGATGGCCAGCTCGTTACGGCAGCGGGACGGCACGCCCGTGGTCCGATTCGGCGATCTGAACGAATTCGCCAACGCTATCGGCTCGGCGGCCGCCGGTGATTTCGACGAGCGGATCGGTCCGGCGGACATTCGCATCCACGACAACCTCGCTACCGTGTTCACACCGTATGCATTCTACTTGAAAAAGCAGTTGAGCCATTGTGGCGTAAATGTCTTTCTCATAGCACGTACGGGCGATGAGTGGAAGATTGTCGGCCTTGCCGACACGCGCCGCTGGCAGGACTGCGGGGAGTGGCTGCCATGAGTGATGGAGAACGAACGGCCGTAATCGTAGGCGCTGCGCGCCTTCCGACGGGGAGATTCCTGGGTGGGCTCTCATCCCTCGCCGCGCCGCAACTTGGTGCGAAGGCGATCGCGGCCGCCGTCGAGCGATCGGGCGTGGATCCGAACGAGCTCGAGGACGTGATCATGGGCAACGTCGTGCAGGCGGGAGTGGGCCAGGCTCCAGCCCGGCAGGCGGCGATCGCGGCGGGTCTTCCCCCCACGATACCGGCGCTTACGATCAACAAGGTGTGCGGATCGGGGCTCAAGGCGGTGATGCTCGCCGCACAGGCGATCAAGGCCGGTGACATTCGCGTGGCCGTCGCCGGAGGCATGGAATCGATGTCGAACGCGCCCTATTTCGTGAAGGGATATCGCGACGGCGTGAAGTTCGGTGATCGGACGCTGGTCGATGCCCTGATCCACGATGGCCTGTGGTGCGCCTTCGGGAATTGCCACATGGGCGGGCACGCCGAGTACACGGCGTGGAAGGCGGGAGTGACCCGTGCAGAGCAGGACGCCTTCGCCGCCGAGAGTCATCGGAAGGCGGTGGCGGCGATCGATGCCGGGGCTTTTGCCGACGAGATCGTGCCGGTGGAGATTGCCGGGCGGAAAGGTCAGGTAACGGTCGTCGATACCGACGAACCTCCGCGCCGGGATACCAGTCTCGAGGCGCTGGCGAAGCTTCGACCGGCGTTCGCGGGAGATGCCCCGCCCGAGGTCACGGAACCGTCGGTAACAGCCGGAAACGCGCCCGGGCTGAACGATGGAGGTGCCGCGACGGTGGTTACTTCCGAGGCTTTCGCGAAAGCGAACGGACTGGACATTCTCGGACGGATTTCCGCATATTCGGTCGGTGCCACGGCTCCCCGTGACCTCTTCTTCGCCCCGATCGACGCGGTACGACGCCTGCTGGCGAAAGAGGGCACCTCGATCGAAGACTACGGACTGATCGAAGTGAACGAGGCGTTCGCGGTTCAGGCGATCGCGGACGCCCGGGAATTGGGAATGGATCTCGACCGCGTCAACGTGCGCGGCGGTGCGATCGCACTCGGACACCCGATCGGAGCCTCGGGCGCGAAGATCCTGACCACTCTTCTGTACGCGATGCGGGACATGAACGTAGACAGGGGAATGGCCACGCTCTGTCTCGGTGGCGGAAATGCGGTGGCCCTCAGCGTGGAGCGAGCATGAACATTCCGGCCTCACAGGCCCGGGCGGGGGCCACCGTACCAAGCGTGGCCCCGGCCCGGATCGGTATGCGGGTGGTCGCGTTGCTGACGGCCGCGGCGCTCACCGCCCTGGCGGCGAGAGTGGCGGTGCCGTTGCCCGGGATTCCGGTACCCTTCACCCTCCAGCCAGTGGCCGTCCTGCTCTCCGGAGTTCTTCTCGGCGCTGCCGGGGGGATGCGCAGTCAGCTTCTCTATCTCGCGGTCGGAATGTCGGGACTGCCCGTGTTCGCTGCCGGCGGTGGTGCCGCCTATCTGCTGGGGCCGACGGGCGGCTATCTGCTGGCCTTTCCGATTGCCGCCTGGGTCGCGGGGAGGATCGCGTCCCGGGCACCGGGCGCGATCGGAATCTCGTTCGGTGCGCTTCTCGGTCTCGTGGTCATCCACCTCGGCGGTCTTGCCTGGCTGGCTGCGGTGTCTGGACGGGAAGCAGCGGCGGCGGTCGGTCTGGCACCCTTCTTCGTGGGCGACCTGCTGAAGATCGCCCTGGTGACCGTGGTCGGTCTGGGCGTCGGCAGCCGGGTGCGTCGTACGCGGAACTGACGCAAGTCCGGTGACCGGACCCGATGAAGCCGGTTCCGCGCGAGCGACGGGAACCGGCGGCTGGATCAGCGGGTCCGGCGGGCGCATGCGCTGGGGCTGGCGCCTCGTGCTCTTTCTCTCGCTGTTCTTTGCGGCTGCGGCGTTGACGGGACCGGTCGTTGCCAGGCTCGTGGGCGGGTCCGGGATCGGCGGCGCGTGGATCGTCCGCGGATTGGCCGTCTCGGTCCCTTCGGCGCTGATCGCGAGCTGGGTCATGATGTCCATTGTGGAGTCGAGATCGCTCGCGGCGCTCGGCCTCCTCCCGTCCCGGTTTTTTCCGGATTCGTTGTTCGGACTCGGGATCGGGGCCCTCGTGATCGGTGCGGTGCTGGGTTTGCTCTCCGTGACCGGGTCGCTGTCGTGGACGACGGAGGTCGGCATGCCGGAGGGTCGGTTCGCGGGCATCGCGCGGTTGTCCCTGATTCTAGGCCTCGCCGCGTTTCTGGAGGAGGTTCTGTTCCGCGGATATCCGTACCAGGTGCTCGCCGAGGCTGGCGGACCGGTCGTCGCGATCGGTCTTACGTCGGCGGTCTTCGCAGCGGCCCATCTGCCGAATCCAGGGGTCGGCACCCTGGCGCTGACGAACACGGCGCTGGCCGGAATCTTGCTCGGAATCGTCTACTGGCGAACCTTCAGCATCTGGCTCGTGACCGGCGTTCACCTCTCGTGGAACGGCGTCATGAGTCTCGCGGCGGATCTTCCGGTGAGCGGACTCGAATTCGGCTCCCCGGGATTCCGGGCTCACGTGACCGGTCCGGAGATCTGGACGGGCGGCGACTACGGCCCCGAGGGTGGGCTGGCGTTGACGCTCATCACGCTCGTGGCCATCGCATGGTCGGCCCGCAGCCCCCGGCTGGGCAGGGCGCCGGCGGTGCTCGCTCTTCACCCGCTGCCCGGGAAACGACTGACATGAACGCGAACAAGCTCCAGACCGGCTCGGTAGTCGGGGCCGGCACGATGGGGAACGGAATCGCCCACGTCCTGGCGCTCGCCGGTATCGACGTGACGCTGATCGACGAGAGCGCTGAGGTACTCGAGGCGGCCGTCGCGAAGATCGAGAAGAACCTCTCGCGCCAGATCGCGAAGAACCGACTGGAGGCCGCGGAGGCTCGTGCCGCCCTCGATCGCATCGCGACCGCCACCGACCTGTCTGCGGCCGCCCCGGCGGGCATCGTCGTCGAAGCCGTGCCCGAGAACAGGAACCTGAAGCTCGCGATCTTCTCTCGACTCGGGACTGCCTGCGCGGAAACCGCGGTTCTCGCCTCGAACACCTCTTCGATCTCGATCACCGAAATCGCGGCGGTCGTCCCGAACCCGGGCCGGTTCATCGGCATGCACTTCATGAATCCGGTGCCGATGATGCAGCTGGTCGAAGTGATTCGGGGTCTCGACACCGAGGACGAGACGGTCGCCTTCACGCTGGATCTCTGTCGCAGGCTCGGGAAGACGCCGGTCGAGGTGAATGACTTCCCGGTTTTCGTCTCTAATCGGATCCTGATGCCGATGATCAACGAGGCGGTCTATTGCCTGATGGAAGGAGTCGCCAAGGCCGAGGCGATCGACGCGGTCATGAAGCTGGGAATGAACCACCCGATGGGTCCGCTGGCGCTCGCCGACCTCATCGGTCTCGATACCTGCCTGTTCATCATGCAAGTGCTGCACAGGGACCTGGGGGACAGCAAGTACCGGCCCTGCCCGCTGCTCGCGAAGTACGTCGCGGCCGGTCGGTTGGGGCGAAAGAGCGGACGCGGCTTCTACGGCTACGCCGATGCGTAGATCGTACGGGGGAACGGGACTCAGCGAGGACCAGCGGCAGATCTGCGTTCTCGCGCGAGGGTTCGCGCGGGATGTTCTGAGGCCCGGTGCCGAAGCCAGAGACGAGAACGAGGACCGTTTCGATCGGGAACCGGTCGATCGCCTCGGGGAGTTGGGGTTTCTCGGCATGCTGATTCCGGAAGCCTATGACGGGCTGGGTCTCGACATGCTGACGTACCTCTTCGCGCTCGAGGAGATCGCCTGGGGCGATGCTTCGGTGGCCGTTTCGATGAGCGTCCACAATTCGCTCCCTACTCAGACACTTCTCCGACACGGCAGCGAAGAGCAGAAGGAACGCTGGCTGAAGCCGATGGCTCGTGGCGAGCTGCTCGGCGCCTTCTCTCTTTCAGAGGCAGGCTCGGGCAGCGATGCAGGATCGCTTCAGGCGCAGGCGATCCGCGATGGCAACGACTGGATCGTCAGTGGCGAGAAGCTCTGGGTCACGAACGGAGCTTCGGCGGACGTGGCGCTGTTGATGGTGCGAACCGATACGCCGGACGACCGTCGAGGCACTCGCGGCATCGGCGCCTTCCTGGTGCCGACGGAACTGGAAGGCTGGGTGCCGGCGAAGAAGGAACGGAAGATGGGTCTGCGAGGCTCGGAAACCGTCGCCGTATCCATCGAGGAGTTGAGACTCGGGCCGGAGCATCTGATCGGGGAGCCAGGTCGAGGGTTCAGTTACGCGCTCGAGGCGCTGGAGGGCGGCCGGCTGGGCATCGCGGCCCAGGCGATCGGTATTGCCGAGGCCGCTCTCGACCATGCGCGTGATTACGCGGGAGAGCGGGAGCAGTTCGGACGACCGATCAAGGACTTTCAGGGAATCCAGTTCAAGCTCGCCGACATGGCCACCCGGCTGGAGGCGGCTCGCGGACTGCTGTACCGGGCCGCGCAGGCATACGAGGCGAACGAACCCCGCAAACGTAAGCTCTCGAGCATGGCGAAGCTGTTCGCCAGCGAAATGGCGACCTGGGTGACCCGGCAGGCGGTGCAGGTGTACGGAGGCTACGGATACAGTCGCGAGTATCCGGTGGAACGTCTGTTCCGAGATGCAAAGGTGACGGAGATTTACGAGGGAACCAGCGAAATTCACAGGCTGATTATTTCGAGAGAACTGTACCTGGAGCGAGGTGCTGACGAGTGAACGAGAACGGAAATGCCGTAGACGTGGAGAAGGCCCGCGATGTAATGCCCGAGATCTTCGATCTGATGGGTGAGCACGAGCACGAGCAGGTCGTGTTCTTTTACGAACCGTCCTGCGACTATCGCGGCATCATAGCGATCCATGACTCGTCTCTCGGGCCGGCGCTCGGGGGCACCCGCTTCTGGAATTACGCGTCGGATTCGGAAGCGGTGGTCGACGTGCTACGTCTCGCGCGCGGCATGACCTACAAGGCGGCCGTGGCGGGATTGAACCTCGGAGGTGGCAAGTCCGTGATCATCGGGGACAACAAGACGACCCACCGCGAAATGATCATGCGCGCACACGGCAGGGCGGTCGAGTCCCTCGGCGGACGATACATCACCGCGGAAGACGTCGGGACCTCGGTCGAGGACATGGACTACATCCACATGGAGACCGGCCACGTGGTCGGCATGGCGGGCAAGTCCGGCGACCCGTCTCCCGTCACGGCGTACGGCACCTATCGCGGCATGAAGGCGTGCGCCCTCAAGCGTTATGGAACCGACTCCCTCGCGAATCGTTCCGTCGTGATCCAGGGGGCAGGCCACGTGGGCTATTTCCTGGCGCAGGATCTTCGTGAAGAGGGCGCGAAGGTGTTCGTCGCAGACATCGATGATTCGAAGGTGCAACGGTGCGTGGAGGAGCTCGGCTGCGAAAAGGTCGGCGCCGACGAAGTGTATGACGTCGAGGCCGACGTATTCGCTCCCTGTGCGCTCGGGGCGATTCTCAACGACGACACGATTCCTCGACTGAAGGTGGACATCGTGGCCGGGGCGGCGAACAACCAGCTGCAGCGCCAGCGCCACGGGAAGATGCTGCAGGACCACGAGATCCTGTACGCACCCGATTACGTGATCAACGCCGGCGGACTGATCAATGTCTATTCCGAGCTGGCCGGTTGGTCCCTGGAGCGATCCAAGCGGAAGGCCGGCGAGATCTACCGGACGTTGCTGCACATCTTCGAAATCGCCGAAGACTCGGGACTCACGAATGCCGAGGCCGCGGATGAAGTGGCGATCCGCAGAGTGGGACAGGTGGCCAGGCTGCATCGGACCTACGTATGAGCAACGACATGACACGGAATCCGATCGATGAGGGAGTGGTGGGTGGAGACGTCTCTCCCCCCTGCGAGCATCTGTCGTGTGGAGACCCCGAAATCCATGGGATCCTGCAGCGGGAGACCGGTCGTCAGCGAGAGGGCCTTGAGCTGATCGCCAGCGAAAATTTCGTTTCGGGTGCGGTTCTCGAGGCCATGGGGTCGATCCTGACCAACAAGTACGCAGAGGGCTATCCGGGGAAACGATACTACGGCGGATGCGAGTTCGTCGACGAAGCCGAGGATCTCGCTCGGAACCGGGCTACGGCCCTGTTCGGGGCAGACCACGCCAACGTGCAGCCGCACAGCGGCGCGCAAGCGAACATGGCCGCGTACTTCGCCCTCCTGGAGCCGGGAGACACCGTCCTCGGAATGGACCTCAGCCACGGCGGGCACCTCACGCACGGTTCACCGGTCAACTTCAGCGGGCAGTTGTACCGGTTTCTGCCCTATGGCGTCCGAGAAGCTGATGAGACCGTGGACTTCGACGCGCTGTACGAGCTGGCGCGCCGCGAGCGCCCCGCGATGATCGTGGCCGGGGCGAGCGCGTATCCCCGTACGCTGCCATTCGAGCGATTCGCCGAGATCTCTCGCGAGGTGGGAGCCCGCCTCCTCGTGGACATGGCGCACATCGCCGGACTGGTGGCAGCCGGGGCTCACCCGTCGCCCGTTCCCTGGTCCGACGTGGTCACGACCACGACGCACAAGACGCTGCGGGGTCCGAGAGGCGGTCTGATTCTCTGCAGCGAGGAGCACGCGAAGGCGATCGACAAGTCCGTGTTTCCCGGGATGCAGGGCGGTCCGCTCATGCACGTGATCGCGGCCAAGGCCGTTGCGTTGCACGAGGCTTCGGCCGACAGCTTCCGGCTCTATGCGGAGCGCGTGGTGGAGAACGCCCGTGTGCTCGCCGACGAATTGAGTCGATTCGGATACCGGCTGGTCGCCGGTGGGACGGATACTCACCTGATGCTCGTGGACCTTCGAAACACCGACCTGTCCGGCAAGGATGCGTCAGGTGCGCTGGGTCGGGCCGGTATCACTGTGAACAAGAACACGGTTCCCTTCGAGACCCGGTCGCCGTTCGTGACCTCGGGGATCCGAATCGGAACCCCGGCACTCACGACGCGCGGCATGGGCCCGGACGAGATGCGCTGGATCGCGTCCCGAATGCACCGGGTGCTCCAGTCGTCCGATGACGAAGCGGTGCTGGACGAGATTCATGCGGAAGTCCGGGAATTCACGAGCGCCTATCCGCTCGTCGCCGACCCCGAGAGTCTGGCGCAGGCCGCCATAGGTGGCTGAATCCTCGAGCGACGCGGTCCGGGTCCCCGTAAACCGTGCGGAGGCGGAGGTCCGGGACCGCGGTTCTAGATTTCTCTCTCGCGCCGGGCCTGCTTCGAGCGAGGCGGATGCGAGACGCTGTCGGGACGAGCAGCGGACGGAATTTCACGGCGCGACTCACCATGTCTGGGCGTATCTGGGCTCCGAAGGCCTGGAGCGCTGGGATGACGATGGCGAGCCGGCGGGCACCGGGGGCCGGCCCATTCTGGCAGCGATCAAGTCCGCCGGTCTTTCCAACACCGTCGTCGTCGTAACCCGCTGGTTCGGGGGCACCAAGCTGGGGACCGGCGGACTCGCGAGAGCCTACGGCGCCGCGGCGGGTGAGGCACTGGATCGGGTGCGTTCGGTGGAACTCCGCGCCGGGAGCATCGTTCGCATTCGCTACGACTGGCCGGATACCGGGCCGGTGGCGACGGCGCTCGAGGCGAGCGGCGCGCGACGGCTGACGGAGAGATTCGAATCCGGTCCCGAGGTGGAAGTCGTCACACTCGCGACGGCAGCCGCCGCTCTCGTGGACGCTATCCGCGATGCCACCTCGGGTCGGGCCGAGTGCAGATCGAGGATCACGCCGTATGGGTCCGCAAGGAGGGTTGACGCCGTTTTCTGCCGATTTCTACATTCATCGCCGAGCGCGTTCACGATGCGCAGGCCATTCAGCGGCCCACAGCTGGAGCGCCGCGACGGGCAAGCCTTGGTGAGAGGGGCAGGGAGTTGGAGCCACCGATTCAGGTCGTGGTTGGTCAGATCAGCCGCCGGCACCCAAGATACGCCGAGAAGGCGTTCTACTTCGTGCTGGACGCGCTGCATCGGCGTCTCTACACCCTCGTCACGCCACGCCACGTGACCGGCGAGGAGTTGGCGGAGTCCGCGCGGAAGGTCGCACTCGACCGCTTCGGTCCCCTCGCCCGAATGGTGCTCGAGCACTGGGGCATTCACTCGACGGCCGACATTGGCGAGATCGTCTTCCTGCTCGTAGACCACGGCGTGCTGACCAAGCAGGACTCGGACACGCTTGAGGACTTCGAGGGACTTTATTCTTTCGAGCAGGCGTTCGAGGCGGAATATCCTTGGGGACGGTGATGGTTTCTGACATCCGTGGGGTGCCGCTCGACGCAGGCGCTCCGAGTTGTCCTGTCCGATCGGTGAGCTGTGTACCGGTCCGAGACCCCGCTGGGAGGTGGTGAGAGCGTGGATAGCGAGATGCAGTTCACGAAGTGCCTGAGGTGTGATGCGGGAGTTCTCCTGCCGCTCTCCGACTACGGTCGAGACGGAGCACCGATCCGGTTCAAGGCCTGGGTATGCTCGAACCCCGAATGCGGATTCAACATCCGGATCGACAACGGAGAGATCAGCATCGGTCGCACCATCGCCCAGTCGTTCAAGTAGCCATGATCGCCGACCGGCCCGGGTCTCGCTTTCGAGATGGCTGACTTCGACCGCAGGGCGGTCGAGAGCGGGGCCACCACCGAGCGCGCCTTGATCGAGAGCGCAGGCCGAGAACTCGCCCACCGCGTGCAGTTTCATTTTCCGACGGGCACGGTCACGGCACTGACCGGAGCCGGACACAACGGTGCGGACGCGCTCGTCGCCGCGCGCACGCTGGCGGCCTGGGGCCGGCCCGTGCGTCTCGTTCGGGTCACCGATAGACCGGTCGATCCGGACGTTCTGTCGGGCTGGGATTTTCCCCTCGAACCGGCTGAGCGATTTCTGGCCTCCCCCTCCTCCGAAGGGGTGATACTGGACGGTATTCTGGGCACCGGTCTCCGGGGCCCCCCGCGAGAGCCGGCCGCGAGCCTGATCGGTCGGATCTCCGATCTCGACCTGCCGATCGTCGCGGTCGACGGGCCGAGCGGTGCCTGCCTCGAATCGGGTGCCATTCCGGGCGTCTGCGTCCGCGCCGACCTGACGGTAACGTTTGGCTGGCCGAAGCTCGGCCTTCTGAGATTCCCGGCTCGCGAACGGGCAGGCGTCATCGAATCCGTCGAGATCGGATTCCCTCCGAGTGCAACCGGATTCGACGCGCGAGCGATCACCGGCCGTTGGGTGCGCGATCTCCTGGCCATGCGGCCTGCGGATGCTCACAAGGGGAAGGCCGGCTACGTGACCGTGGTCGCCGGCCGCCGGGGCATGGCCGGGGCGGCGGTGCTGGCAGTTCGGGCCGCGATGCGGGGTGGGGCCGGCATCGTCCGAGCGTTGTCGGATCCCGAGAATCGCGAGGTCCTGCAGGTTTCGGCTCCGGGGGCGGTCTTCGCCGGTTGGGACGACACGCAGCAGGTTCGCGAAGCGATCGAGTGGGCGGGCGCCCTCGCGGTCGGGCCCGGTCTGGGCCGGAGCGAACGGGCGAAAGACCTGGTGGCGCAGATCTTCGAAGAAAGGGGCCACCGACCGATGGTGCTCGATGCGGACGGTCTGAGTCTCTGGGAGGGAGATGTGGACCGACTGGCCGACCTGCTGAGAACCGACGACGTCATCACGCCTCACCCGGGCGAACTGTCGCGCCTCCTGGGTAGAGAAATCGAGGCGATCAGCGGCGACCCGCCCGCGCACGCCAGGGAGGCGTCGGAGCGTTTCGGCTGCACGGTCGTTCTGAAGGGAGCGCCCACGCTGGTCGCCTCGGGAGATCACCCGCTGCTGGTGACGACCGTGGGCGGACCCGCGCTCGCCGCGGGCGGCACGGGCGATGTCCTCACGGGCCTCGTCACGGCCCTGCTCGCCGCGGGCTCTTCAGCCCGCCCGGCGGCTGCCTCCGCCCTCTTCCTCTCCGGACTTGCGGCGGAGATGGGCGGATATCCCGTGGGGCACGTAGCCGAGGACGTTCCGGATCGTCTTTCCTCGATCCGGCGGGAGATCGAATGCTTGGAAGGAGATCGCGTGGGACCGGTCAACTTCGTGTCGGCGAGTGCCGTTAAACCCGGCGGCGGCCTGCTACCGTGAGGAAAGTCCTCTTCGTCGCCGCCGCACTCCTCCTGGTCGGGGGCGTCGCTCGGGCGAGTGCTCAGACCGGTTCGGGAATCTGGCGGCCCGAGGACCGCGTGCTGGTGAGCGATTTCGGTTTCGTCACGGCCCTGGCCCGCGCATCCGATCGAATGTTCGCGGCGACCTCGGGGGGGCTGCTCATCAACCGGGATGTCTTCCGGCGTTGGGAGTTGCCCGTGACACGCGAGGATGGCTGGCCGGACGCGGAGGTTACCGCGATGGCGTGGGACCGCCTGGATCGGCTGCTGTGGCTGTCGCTCGCCGCCGGCCGGCTGCTCTCGATGGACCCGGACGGTGTCCGTTGGACCGATGACTTACGCCTCGGGCGCCCCGTGGACCGGATCGTGCCCGATGAATCCGCCGGAGGGGGTCTCTACCTCCGGACGCCGGACGGCTGGCTTCACCTCGATACCTTCTCCCGAAGATCACGTCCGGCTTCACTCGCCGAAGTAAACGATGCGATCGAGCGCAATCCGGACGAGCGTGCCCGCCGGGAGTTGATCACCAGCCCGGGCTTCGAGTCGATCCAGTCCTTTCTCGGCACCGGACCGGATGGGCGTCGCTGGCCGATCACCGATGTGGTTCCCAGCGGAGATCAGGGGCGATTCTGGATTGGCGCGGCGGGGGGCGGCCTGAGCCTGCTCGACTCCTTTTCCTTTGACTGGCGCCCGGTGGGGGTGGGGCTGCTCGGTGAGGGAGCCCGCGCCCTTGCGGCCGATGCGAACGGCGTCTGGATCGCGGCAGACCAGCCACGTCTCGGGCGGTATGGCGTGACGCGGGTCACGGGCGACATGGAAAAGTGGGAGGTGTTCGATGCACGCGCCTTGCCCGGTGTGCCCGACCGGGGTATCGGGGCGCTGACGGCCTCGGATGGCCAGCTCTGGGTGGCGGGTGAGCGAGGAGTGAGTCGCCGTGCCCCCGACGGAAGATGGAGTCGGATTGCCGCCGGCTATTACGATCGTGGCGACCGGCTTCTCGCGATCGCGATCGGTCAGCCGGGAGCCGATGGCAGGCGGGCCGTCTGGATCGGCGGGGATCGCGGTCTCGATCGGATGCCGGACCCGGAAGGGATGCCGGAACGGGTGCTCTCGGGGGATCGGGTCAGCGCGCTTCTTCCGGATGCTGGAGGCACCTGGGCGGCCACGGACAGGGGACTCGTCTTTGTCGACGATTCCGGAAGACGAGCCTCACCGGCGGGGCTGCCCGCCTATCCGTCGGGAGCGGTGGCCGGCGACGCGGAATCGACCTGGGCGGGAATCGATCGCGAAGTATGGCAACGGGGTTCCGATGGCAGCTGGCGCCGCCTGGACGAGATCGGAGTGCTCTCCTCCGCGGTTACGGCACTCTCCGAGAAGGAAGGCGTTCTCTGGATCGGCACCTCTGACGAACTGGTCTCATGGGAAACGGACGGACGAGGCCCGATCCGACGTTACAGCTTCGCGGCGGGGGACCTTCCATTCGGTCCGTTCGGGGAACGCGGGATCGCTGCCATCCTCCCCGTAAGCCGCTCGCGCGTCTGGGTCGCCACTCCGGCCGGCGCTCTCCGCCTCGACTCACCGTACTAGGTTTCTGCGTATGGACGGATCACGAGGCCCGCGACTGGGTCCCGGGGCGGAATTCGATCGTATCCGGTCGATGACCTTTGCCGCGGACGCACCCTGCGACGATCGAGTACGAATCGGCCCCGGCGACGACGCTGCCGTACTGCAGCCGCCCGCGGGGTCGAGCCTGCTCGTAAGCTGTGACATGTCGGTGGAGGATGTCCATTTCAGGCGAGCCTGGCTCACCTGGGAGGAGATCGGGTGGCGCTCGGTGGCGTCGGCGCTCAGCGATCTCGCCGCAATGGGCGGAGAGCCTCTCGGAGCACTGCTCGCCGTGGCGCTGGCACCCGAACTCGGATCGGAAGTCGCCGATGCTCTCGCCGGAGGGGCGGGGAACTGCCTACGCAGATTCGACTGTCCCCTCGTCGGAGGAGATCTGTCCCGGTCGCCCGGCCCTGCCGTGATTGACGTCACGGTGCTGGGCAGCACGACGAGTCCGATCTCGCGGGCGGGTGCGCGCCCTGGAGACGAGCTCTGGGTCACGGGCGAACTCGGAGCCGCGGCGCTCGCCGCCGCCTCCTGGGAGAGAGGTCTCGAGCCCGAGCCGAGCGTCCGGCTCCGCTTCGTCCATCCTCAGCCGCGCTTGCCGGAGATCGACTGGCTGCGGGCAAGGATCGAGATTCAGGCGGCGATCGATCTCTCAGACGGGCTGGCCGGTGATGCTCGCCACATGGCGGTGGCCTCGAACGCCAGACTGCTTATCGAGGCCGGCGAAGTACCGCTGCATGCGACTCTCCAGGGATTCTCCGACCGGGATTTCGCGCTCAGGGTCGCCCTGACGGGAGGAGAGGATTACGAGTTGCTCCTCGCTCTCGCGCCGGGAGCCGGTGTTGAGATCCGCCGGGAATTCGAATCGCGGTTCGACATTCCTCTCACCCGGGTCGGTCGAGTCGAGTCGGGCTCGGGTGTGGATCTCGTCTATCCGGATGGCGGCGACCTCA
>JARRPS010000053.1:0-9394 GCA_037382625.1 Gemmatimonadota bacterium
CTGCATCTGGGCCTGGAACGCGGCGCCCACCCCGGCGACGATATGCAACAGGATGGAATCCCGAACGGACTCGGGCCCGCGGACATCCATCTCTCGTGCGCCCGGCGGGTCGTCCCGGGTCATGGCGAGCAGCCGGTCCAGGAGGCCCGCTGCTGTCGGGTCCGCCTCGAGCGACTTCAGGTCGTCCCCGAACTCCGCCAGGTTGTCGCGGAGCTGGCCGAGCTGCGCAGTCTCCATATACAGCAGCCCGTGCCGCTCGAAGTACTCGTCACCGAGCGGCGCGTACACGTGGAAGAACAGGTCCGGGCGCCCGCGCAGGTGATCCGCGAGCCGGTGCTGCGCGATCTCCGCCGTTTCGGGCGTCGACCCGTCGATCACCACCAGCACCTCGTTCCGGAGCTGGGGAAACTCCGCTTCGTACTCGAGGTCCGCCCGGCGCCAGGGCAGCTCTTCGGAGAACATGCTGCCCGTGTCGCTGTTAAGTCCGAGGTGACCGACCGCGTACCCGCCGAGCGCCACGGCGCCGGACAGGACCGCGAGAATGATGGGGACCGGGTGCCGTGTCACGGTCACCATCCAGGCGGTCACGGATCGCTCGACCCGGTTCATGATCCCGCCGGAGTCCATGGCGAGGGATCCGGGTTGAGCTCTCTGGTGGCCGCCTCCACCTGCCGCCTCCAGAGACAGGTCACGCAGCAGGTGGTCTTGAAGCGGGCCGTCATCCGGTGCGACGGGACGAACGGTCGCCGATCGATGAACCGGGTACGCGGCGCATTCCGGACCACCCGCGCCGTCAGCATCATGCACGCCTCCCGTTTTCGAGGAGAGTCGGCCCGGCGTGTCAACTGGCGGTCAAGCAGTAGAATGGCGGATCCGGGGTCGGGCGCACAGGGGGACGGTCCGCGGGGGCGTTCATCGAGACCGGGAAGTGGCAGGAGCCCGCGATCCCGCGCGGACGCTGACGACCCGACCGAGAGTCGGGGCGCGAGGCGAAGCTCAGAGTCGTAATATTCGTAATATGTTGAGCGTCGGCCCACCGTGCCGTCGGCCGAGCGCTCGTGACCGGCTCGATCTGTGCGTATCCTGGGACCTACGAGTTCTCCGCCCCGCCGGGACACCGTGCACGCAGGAGGTCGCCGTGCAAGTCATGCTCATTGATCCCGCGCCGGTCCGCGGTGAGAGCGGGCCGGAGGGCACCAGGAGGCGGGGACGCAGGCTGGCGTATCCCGGCCTCGGGATCTACACGGTGGCTGCCCTCACGCCTCCCGAGGCGCAGGTGCTGGTCGTGGACGAATCGACCCGTCCAGTTCCCGCCGCGCCCCGGCCGGATCTCGTGGGGATCTCGGTTCAGGCGCCCACGGCTCCCCACGCCTACGAGCTGGCCGCGCGAATGCGCAGTTCCGGCATTCCGGTCGTGCTGGGAGGCATCCACGTGACCCTGAACCCGGAAGAGGCCGCCAGGCACGCGGACGCGATCGTGACCGGAGAGGCCGAAGCGACCTGGCCCCAGGTGGTGCGTGACGCGATGAACGGTCGGCTCGCATCACGCTACGATGCGCCCGGACCGGTCCCTCTCGATTCGTCCCCGCTTCCGCGTCGTGATCTCATGCCGCACGGTCGCCACACGCCGTGGGCGATGCAGGCGACGAAGGGCTGCCCCTTCGACTGCGAGTTCTGCTCGCTCGCCGCCCTCGGTCACCGACGGCTTCGTCGTCGTTCGGTGCAGCGAGTGGTGGACGAGATCCGTACGCTTCCGGGCGATCCGATTTTGTTCGTGGACGACAACCTGTACGCGGATCGGGCGTATGCGAGAGAGCTGTTCGAGGCCCTGATCCCGCTGCGGCGGCGCTGGGTCGGCGAAGCGACCTGGCACCTGGCCTTCGACGAAGAGCTTCTTCACCTGACGCGTGCGTCCGGGTGCGCGGGCCTGTTCGTCGGCTTCGATTCCATCAACCGGCAACACCGGATCCGGAAGGTCCCGGGCGGCGCCTCGCCCGAGTCGACCTACGTCGAGGCGATGCGGAGGATCGCGGGCGCGGGAATCGGCCTGGTCGCGGCCTTCGTGTTCGGACTCGACGCGGACGACTCGTCCGTCTTCGAGCGGTCTCTGGAGGTGATCCGGGAAGGGGGCGCGCACATGATCAATCTGAGCGTGCTCGTTCCGTATCCCGGCACGCCCATCTTCCAGCGCCTGGTCGGCGAGGGAAGGATCACGGAGTGGAACTGGGGCAGGTACGTGAGTCCCCATGTCTGCTTCGAACCGAAGGGAATGACCGCCCGCGAGCTCGGAGAGGGCACGCTCTGGGCGCAGAAGGAGTTCTTCGCTCTCCCGAGGCTGGTGCGGACGGCCGCGCGGACGACCCACGAGCTGGGTTGGGGACGGGGTCTCCTCGCGCTCCAGCTCAATCTCGCCCAGCGCCGCAACTGGCCGCACGGAACGTTCGGCGCGGGCCAGGCCTGATTCCGACGGAGGCGTTCGCCATCAGGCACGACATATTCGCTGTGGGCATTGCCAGCGTGCCGATCGCGATGAATCTTTAGCGGGAGTCCAAGTGACGGAGCGGTAACACGCTGCGGTTCAGCGTGACCGTGCAGAGCCCCACTGCACGACTCGCTGGTGGGTCCTCGACCCGGGCTGCGGACGCCCCGTTCCAACGTGACTCCCGAAGCCACTCTCCGGAGTCCCGACGGCGGCTCTGTATTCTTGCCACTCGGCATCCGCCTGTCGGGGGCCGGGTCCGCGCAGGTCGGAGGGCTATGAGGCAGTTGGACCCCCGCACTCCTGAGTTGCCACCAGACGGGAGCAGAGGTCCGGCCGAGTCCCGGCGAGTGAGGGGACTTCGCAGAGTCCTCCTCACGGGTGCAACCGGCTCCCTGGGAGAGGAACTGGCGAAAGCCCTCCTCGAGCAGGACTCCGACCTGGAGATCTGGGCCATCGTGCGGCGGAAGGCGACGCGCTCTGCCCGAGGGCGATTGCAGCCGGCCGAACCGTTCAACCTGCCCCGGTTCCACATGATCGGAGGGGATGTCGCGCTGCCCGGGCTCGGCTTCGGGACTGAAGACTACCCCGAACCCGATCTGCCCGGCCGGTTCGATGCCTGTTTCCATCTCGCGGCGTGCACCGAATTCCAGGAGCGACGCCGCGCGCAGATCTTCCGGACCAACCTGGACGGGACCCGACACGTAGTCGAGTTTCTCAAGCGACTCCCTGCGTTCGGAAAGTTCTACCACGTCAGCACCACCTACGTGTCGGGCATCGGAGCCGGCGTGGTTCGGGAGACGATCCAAAGACCGCCTCTGCGATTCGCCAACCCCTACGAGGAATCGAAGCACGCCGCCGAGTCGGTCGTAGCCGACTCCGGCCTCGACTGGACGATCCTCCGCCCGTCGATCCTGCTGGGCCACTCGAAAACCGGCGAGGTGCAGTCCGGCAAGACGGTCTACGGTGTGCTCAAGACCTACTGGCGCCTCCGTGAGGTGCTCAGAAGCAAGTACAGCGACGCCGAGATCGAGGCCCTGTCATCAGACCCGTTTGTCGTGGTGTGCCGTCCGGAAGTAGCCAAGAACGTGCTCTGCGTCGACGATGCCGTCAGGCTGATGCTCGAAGTGGCGGCTCGCCGGCCTCCGGCCGGGACCATCTACCACCTCTCCAACCCGTCCCCGACGGACGTCTCCACGCTCACCCGCTCAATGCTTTCGCTGCTCGGACTGAGCTGTCTCGTGCTCCAACCGGAGCCGCCCGAGAACCCGCGGGTCGAGGAGCAGCTCATCGACCGGGGAATCCGGCTCTATCGCCCGTACATGCTCTGCGACGAGGCGACCTTCGACCAGACTCGGCTGCGGGAGCTGATCGGAGATGAGGCGGTGGACTCCGTGTTGCCGATGTCCCGATCGCGCCTCGACTTCCTGTTCGGCAGCTACCTGCGTCGGAAGCTCGAGGCGGGCGTCGAGTCCGTTCCCGAAACCGCGGTCGATCGCCTCGCCTGTGTCCGCAAGCACGGACGAGGGGTTCTGGCGTACTCCTCCACCGGCGGGACCGGCGTTGCGCTGCCCATCCCCGGCGACGCGGGCTTCGTGTCCTGCGATGTCAAGGGCAGGACCGCGGCGATGTCCGGTGACCCCATTTGCGCCCCGGAACACTTCGGGTCCGCGGTAGAGACTTTCTTCGGCTACTGCACCTCCCACTCGTATCGACCCGCGGCCGTGCAGGTCAGTCGCCCGGTCGCCGACGCCCTGGCCCGGCGAAAAGGCCACTGCAACCGAATGGGCGATGAGGCCGTGATCGACCTCCAGCTCTTCGATACGTCTCTCCCGGGAGGACGGTGGCAGAAGCTTCGCCGTTTTCGGAACACCGCCAGGGCGGGCGGTGCCACCGTCCGTGAGTGCTCGTACGAGGAGGTCTCGCCGGCCACGGTGGACGAGGTTTCGCGTGCCTGGCTGGCGACGAAGCTGAATCATAGAGAACTGGCCTTCCTCGCGAGGCCACTTCCCCTTCGGGACGAACCGGACGTGCGGAAATTCTTCGCCTTTCGGGACGAGGAATTGCTTGGTTTCGTGGTCTTCGATCCGCTCTACGAGGCCGATAGGATCGTCGGCTACTACGCCGACGTGGAACGCTACAAACGCAGGCCCAACGGAGTCCACGACCTCATCCTGCTCGAGGCAATTCGGGTGTTTCGCGAGGAGGGCCACCAGGTCCTGTCGCTCGGGCTCGCTCCGCTGTCCCACCTCGAGGGCGAAGACCATCCCTCGGCCAGTGCCTTTACGCGGGATCTCCTCCAACGAATGCGGGACGATGTCGCGCCGGTATACAACTTCAGGGGCGTTTCACAGCACAAGACCTGCTACAACCCCCGGTGGGAGCCGACCTACTTCTACTCACAGTACAGCGACGGAACCGGCGAGGTTCTGGACGTCCTGAGCCTCATCGGCCTGCTCGCGCCGGAGGCCGTGTTCCAGATGCGCCGGGAGACGTTCGAGCTGGTCCAGGGAGCATGAAGGGAGGAGCCCGCGCCATGTTGAGCCTGCTGCCCGTCGGCACCCGGCGTGAGAAAAGGTCCTTCGTCGACTTCGTGTACCGGGTGTACGCCGGGAATCCCTGCTACAAAGACACCCTGATGCCGATCCTGAAGTTCTTCCTGTATCAGCGCGATTCATTCACATCCAAATCGTACGTGCGCCCGATCCAGGTGGTGTCCCGCGGCGAAGTCGCGGCACAGTGCGTGCTCGTTCACCACCCGCGGTTTCCGATGCTGCAAGTGGCCTTCTTCGACGCCCTGCCGGACCGCTCGGCGGCGGTGGAACTGCTGATCGAGGAGGCGCGCGCGGAGGCCCGACGGCGGGGCTTGCGGCGCATCGTCGCGGGGCTCAACGGGCACGTCTGGTACGGTGTCGGCTACCTCGCCGATGGTTTCGATCTGCCATGCCCGTTCGACAGCATGTACACCCCGGATTACTACCTCGCCTACTGGTCTCGGCATGCGGAAGCCGTACACACTCTGTCCACCTACCACTTCGACTTCTCCGAGGCCCGTCCTTCCGATACCGTCCTGCGTCGTGCCTACTCGAGATTCCAGTTCCGCAGAATGGACATGGCGAAATTCAAACAGGAAGCGATTCTCCTCGGCGAGCTTTCGAATCGCTTCTTCGCCGACACCTATCTCTACTTCGAACGCGACCCGCACGACATGTACCGGCTTTTGAAGCCGATCCGCCCCATCCTCGAGTCGGAGAACCTCATATTCGCCTGCCGCGACGGAAAGGAGATCGGCTTTCTGTTCTGGCACCCCGATTTCAACGAGGTCATACCCGGGGGAAGACGGAACTCTGCCCTGGCGACCGGCGTCCGTTGTCTGCTCGGGAAGAACCGGATCCGCAATGCGAAGCTCAACGCGACAGGCGTCGACCCTCGCTACCACGGCAGCTCGGTCGTGGCAGGTCTGCTCGGCGAACTGTGCAGTTCGTGCGCCGGTCGCTTCGAGGGCGTGGAATCGAACTTCGTCTGGGACAGCAACCGTAAGTCTCGGTACCTCCATCAGCATTTTCCGCACGAGGAAGTCCGGCATTACAAGACGTTCGAACTCGACGTGCGCGAGCAGGAACGCGACGACGTCCCCTCCATGACCCAGGGAGTCAGGCCATGAAGGTGCTGCTCATCCGCCCCATGCCCGACCGCGAATCGATCGGCCTGCAGTCGTTCATGATCTGCGAGCCCCTGGAGCTCGAGTACGTGGCGGCGTACCTCGAGCAGCACGGGCACGAAGTCACGATCCTCGACATGATCCTCGAGCGTGATTCCCTGCCGAGGCTGCTGCGGATCCACGCGCCGGACGTCGTCGGGCTCACCGGCTACATCAATCACGTCGGCGTGGTCAAGGAGTACGCCCGCACGGTCAAGGAGCACGACGAGCGCTGCTGGGTCGTGGTGGGAGGGGTCCACGCCGAGGTCGAGCCGGAGATCTTCGAGGACGAGCACGTCGACTTCATCCTGCACGTGAACGCCCTCGACTCGATGCGGGCTCTCCTGGATCAGCTCGGCCACGGCAGACAGCACGTCAGACAGTCCGTCCCCGGCGTGTGGAACGGCCCGGGCAAGCCGTATGCGATCGATACCTCGTTCGCCTATCCCTTCCCGGATCGTTCGAAGACACTCCGCTACCGCAAGCACTACAACTACATCTTTCACGAGAAGTGTGCGACGCTGAAGACCTCGTTCGGCTGCACCTTCGACTGCGATTTCTGTTTCTGTACCCGGATCACCCGGGGCAAATACTTCGAGCGGGATATTTCGGAGGTCGTAGACGAGATCGAGACCATCGCCGAGCAGAACATCTTCATCGTGGACGACAACTTCCTGTTCAACCGCCGCCGGGTCGAGGCGTTCTGCCGGTTGCTCGAAGAGAGGGAGATCCACAAGAAGTACATCCTGTTCGGAAGAGCCGACTTCATCGCCCACCACGAAGAGCTCATCGAGAGACTCCGCAAAGTCGGGCTCCACGCGGTCTTCGTCGGGATCGAATCGATGCGCCAGAAGGACCTCGAGGCCCTCAACAAGCGGACGCGGGTCGACGTGAACGAAAGGGCGATCCGGATCCTCGAGCGCAACTCGATCGAGTGCTACAGCGGGATCGTCCTGGGACCCGACTGGACGGAGGAGGATTTCGAGGACCTGACGAAGTGGCTCAACGGTTTCGAGCACCCGATCGTGAACATCCAGCCCGTTACGCCGATGCCACGCACGGCGCTCTACGACCGCATGCGCGACATCGTGCGCGTCCCCCGGGAGGAGCACGCGCGGTACGACATGGCGCACCTGCTCTGGCAACCCGAGCACCTCAGCGTCCGCCGCTACTACTGGCTGATCCTGCGCACCTACTACCGCACCATGGCGAGCCTCCGCGGCCAGATCTACATCCTTCGCCGCTACGGCCCGACCTCATACCTGCGGGTCTTTCGCGGGATGGTCCACATCACCGGCCAATACCTCACTCTGTGCGCGAGAGGCCGACTGTGAAGAAGATCCTGTTCATTCAGCCGTCCTGCTATGACGACGACGGGGTCGTCATCAAGAAGCGGACCCTTCACTTCGTCGGCCTGGCGTTCCCGATCATCGCGGCCCTGACCCCCGACGACTGGGAGGTCGAGGTCTGCGTCGAGCTGATCGAGAAGGTCCCGTTCGACACCGACGCCGAGGTCGTGGGAATCGGCGGCATGGGTCAGTCCACCCGGCGGGGCATCGACCTCGCGAAGGAGTTCAAGCGCCGCGGCAAGACCGTGATCATGGGAGGGCCCATGGTCACGCTGGCGCCGGAGTTTGCCGCTCCCTTCTGCGACAGCATCGTCCGGGGGAGCGCCGAGACCGTCTGGGAGGAGGTCCTCGACGACCTGCGGCTGGATCGGCTCAAGCCGGAGTACTTTCGGCCCCTCGAATCCCTGTCGACCCCGCTGCCGAAGTACGAAGTCGTCCTCGACAAGCGAATCGGAGATTTCCTTCCGGTACAGGCAGCGCGCGGGTGCGTCCACAGCTGCCGCTTCTGCACGATCTACTGCATGTATCGCAACACGTACTTCCGCAGGGAGATCCCGGAGATCGTGCGCGACATCCGCCACGTGAAGTCTCTGGGGTTCAAGAAGTTCCTGCTTCTCGACGACAACATCATGTCGGACCGGGAGTTCATGCTCGACCTGTGCAGGCAGATCCGGGGGCTCGACATGACCTGGATGTCGCAGTGCGTGATCGACATCGGTCGCGACCCGGAGATGCTCGAGACGGTCCGAGACAGCGGCTGCACCGCCCTGAGCTTCGGCCTGGAGAGCATCAATCCCGCGAGCCTGAAGGACATCCACAAGGCCTGGGCCCGGCCCATGGAATACGCCTCGCTGATCGAGACGATCTCGGCCGCCGGCATCGACGTGCAGAGCGAGATGATCGTGGGCGTGGACAGCGATACTCCCGAATCGCTGAGGGAGACCATCGACTTCGTGGCGGGCGCGAGAATCATCGCGCCCAAGTTCTACCTCATGACGCCGATTCCGGGGACGGACCTGTTCGACGACATGCAGAAGCAGGGCCGCATCGTGATCGACGATCTCTTCGCGATGACCTCTTCCAAGCCCTCGATGACGCATCCCAACATGACCACGGAGGAGCTCGGAGAGATCTACTGGGAGATCTACGACCGCCTGTATACCATCCCGAAAGTTCTGAGACGAACGATCTTCCAGAAGTATTTCTTCCGGGCGCCGCGCCGCTATTTCTTCTATCTCCTGGTGAATCTCTTCTATCGCTACCAGGTCCGGCGACGGATCGGCCCCATCGTCGTGTAGCGGCCCGGGCCATGGCGGGGGTCGTCAGCGATCCACCCTCTCGTCGAGCAGGAAACGGGAATAGTGCCATCCCTTGTCCGGAATCGAGCGATCGCGATCGGTGTCGAGGCGATTCCGGAACGAGTCGGGAATCGAGGCGGACAGCGCCCTCTGCACGAGGACGTTCCAGTAGGCGAACCGCGCGCCCGCATTCGCGCCCGCCGCCAGGGATGCGGCCAGGGTCTCGAACGTCTCGGGAGTCGTGTACTCGAAGATGTTCGAGAGGTTGAAGGCGTCGAATCTGCCGAAGGCCGGAAACGCCGTTTCCACCAGTCCCTCGTGCATCGCTACGACCTCCAGGCGCGCTCTGATCGTATCGTAGTTCTCTTCGCGCACGAAGTGGGGTAGCTGCCGCCCGAAGCTGCCGAACAACAGGTAGTGCAGCATGTGGTTTTCCTGGGCCGTGACGGAAGACAGGTGCCGCCTGCTCTTCTCTAGCAGGTACTCCGGGACCCCACTGCCTCCGTGGTACTCGAAGAAGTCGCGCTCGGGAGAGATCACGTAGATCGCCGGCTTGCCGAACAGAATT
>JARRPS010000054.1:0-9375 GCA_037382625.1 Gemmatimonadota bacterium
TCTTGTACTGCTGGTAGTTCGGGAACGCCTGGTTTCCGTTCTTACCCCAGGACGCCCGGAGCCGCAGGTCGGAGAAGGTGTCTCCGTCCATGAAGTCTTCCTCGGAGATTCTCCATGCGCCCGCGAAGGACGGGAAGTAACCCCAGCGATTCTCTTCGCCGAACCGGGAGGATTCATCCGCCCGGATGCTGGCGGTCAGCGTGTAGCGGTCCAGGAAGGTGTAATTCGCACGCCCGAACCAGGAGGCCAGCTTGTTCTCATCGACGCTCAGCGTCACCCGCCGGAAATCGGACGCCGGAATCCCATCCGGACCCAGCAGGTCGGAGCTGAGCTGCTGCGCTTCGAGATAGGGATTGTCGAACTGCCACTGCTGGTAGGAGTATCCGCCGGTCAGGTTGAGGGCGTTGTTGGTCCAGTTCCGTGCATAGGTGAGGAACGCGTCCCCGAGCCAGCTGAACTCGGACGGATTGTTCCGCCACACCGTTCCGAACGCACCGTTCTCCGTCTGGAACTTCGAGAAGGAAGGTGCGAAAAACTTCCGTTCCGAGTTCGTGCTGATGAACCCGAACCGACCGGTGGCGGACAGCCCCTCGATCCCCGGGATAAAGTACTCCCCGGTGGCGTTCCCGACGCCGCGGTAGGTGACACCCTTGTCGGTGACGAGGTTCAGCTCGCCGACCGGGTTGTTCGTTCCGAGCGGGTCGTCCCATTCGAAGTAGCCGCCGTACGGGCTGTTCGCATCGAGCTCCGGCTGCGACGGGGCCATGTTGGTGGCGGAGCCGAGCACGCGGGACCCGGTGAACTCGTCTTCGGTCCGCGAGCCGATGAAGGTGGCCTGCAGCTTGAGCCGGTCGTCGAACAGGAACTGGTTGTACCCGAGATTGAAGGAGGCGCGCTCGAATCCGGTGCGCTCGACCGTGCCTTCCTGGTCGAGGTACCCGACCGAGACGCGGAAGTCCATCTTCTCGCCGCCACCCGTCACCGACAGAGAGTGGTCCTGGCCGAAGCCAGGTCGCGTCACCCGCTCGTACCAGTCGTTGTTGGCATTCCCGATGATGGCGAGCTTGTCGGGGGCCTGGTTGGCGACCACATCCCGGAACTGGAAGTAATTCAGGATGTCGGGCTTCTCGTAGATCTGGGAGCCCGAGATGTTGCCGCGATACGTGAACAGAGTGGGCCGATCAGCCCTCGCGCGTCCTCCCATCGTCTCGATCAGCACGACGCCGTTCGCTCCGCGCGAGCCGTAGATCGCGGTCGCCGAAGCATCCTTGAGAACGGTGAAAGACGTGATGTCATCGGGGTTGATGAAGTTCAGGGGATTCCCGCCGGCCGAAAGGCCGCCGCCGACCTCGAGCGGCACGCCGTCCACGACGTACAGGGGCTCGTTGCTGGCGTTGATCGAGGTTCCGCCGCGAATCCTGACGGAGACGCCGCCGCCCGGCTCCCCGCCGTTCGCCTCGGTCACCTGGACGCCGGCCACCTTTCCCTTGATCAGCTGCTCCGCGCCGACCACGCGCCCGGTGTTGAACACCTCTTCCGGGACTTCGGTGACCACGCCCGTGTTGGTGGTGCGTTCGAGTTCACCGTACCCGACCGCCACGAGCGGGTCGAGCTGGAGCGGCGCGATCGTCATCAGGACCTCGACGTCGGTCGTCTGTCCCGCGGTGACCGTGACCTCGGTCTCGAACTCGCGGTATCCGAGGATATTCACGGTCAGCGTGTGCACGCCGGAGGGAACCTCCTCGACGACGAAAAAGCCCTGCGCCGCGCTCAGGGCGGTCTGCCCCGCGACGCTCACCGTTGCATCGCCAAGCCCCGCCAGCGTCATCTCGTCCGTGACCCGTCCTCGGACGGTCCCGGTCGTCTGCTGAGCAGCGAGGTCGGTCGACCACGCGACGGTCGCGATCGTCAGAGCAGCGAGCGCGACAAGGAACTGTCGTACCCTTGGCATTTTGTGCCTCCACCGGCAGGTGAGATTTGTCCCCCTCGCTCGAATGAAGACCGGGCCGCGGCGGCGAGGGCCTCGAACAACCGTTCCCGTCGCGGATCCAGGCCGACCTGTCGGGTCGTTGCCGGGGGGTCTCCGGGTTCGGTGGTCGTATCGAAATCGTTCAAGGCAAGGAACCTGCCATTCTCGGCGACGCGGTGTCCCCGGGGCGCCGCGACCGGGCACGGTCCCGCTCGATACCCGATTCTGCCGGCAGCGGTTGCCTCCCCCGTGCGCGCGGCTGCCTCCGACAACTCGTTGTTTTTCAACACTTTGTGAGTCGGTGGACGCACTCTCCAGCGCTCCTTTTCAGGCGGGCGCGCTGCGCTTTGGTTTCGCTCGGTTCGAGGACCACTCCTGCCCATTGCGCTCCCATGGTACGTTGGTCCCTGATGCCAAAGACGAACTCATTGGGACAGATTGGCACCCGACGGAAACGGGGGGTGCGGAACGGAGCGAGAGAGGGCGAGAATGAGAGTCGCGGTATTCGGAGCGGGACTCGTCGGAGCACCGATGGCGATCGATCTCGCGACGGACGGTGAGTTCGAAGTCACGGTGGCCGATATCGACGACCGGGCACTCCAGACGCTCTCCGACAGAGGCCTCCCGCTGGACCTCAGGGGCGTCGATCTTGCCGATCCGATCGCGGTCGGCGAACTGGCCGCGGAATGCGATCTGGTGCTCAACGCCGTGCCCGGATTTCTGGGCTTCGAGACCTTGAAAAGAATCCTCGAGGCCGGGCGTGACGTCGTGGATATCGCCTTCTTTCCGGAAGACCCGTTTGCGCTGGATGCGCTCGCCCGGGACAACGACGTCACGGCGATCGTCGACTGCGGGGTGGCACCCGGGATGAGCAACCTGCTGGTCGGGCACCTCGACGCACAGCTGGATCGGACCGAGCGCGTGCTGATCTACGTCGGGGGCCTGCCCGAACTCCGGGACTGGCCCTTCGAGTACCGCGCCGTCTTCTCGCCCATCGATGTGATCGAGGAGTACACGCGGCCCGCCCGATACGTGGAGAACGGGCGGCTCGTCGTTCGCGAAGCGCTTTCCGACCCGGAGCTGGTGGATTTCGAAGGCGTCGGTACGCTGGAAGCGTTCAACACAGACGGACTCCGGACGCTGGCCGTCACGATCGAAGCGCCCGACATGAAGGAGAAGACCCTGCGCTACCCGGGTCACAGCGAGAAGATGGCGGTCTTCCGGGCCACGGGCCTTTTCGACAGGGAGGAAATCGAGATCGACGGAGCTCGGATCCGACCGCTGGACTTCACCGCGAAGCTGTTGTTTCCGAAGTGGAAGTTGAAGCCGGGAGAGGCGGACCTGACAGTCATGCAGGTCTCCGTCGAAGGATGGGACACTCACGGACGCGTCGTGCACCGATACGATCTGCTGGACCGATACGACCGGGCTGCGGACACACATTCCATGGCACGAACGACCGGTTATACGGCCACCATGGCGATTCGCATGCTGGCAGCCGGTCTCTACGCGCGGAAGGGAATCTCGCCCCTGGAATTCGTCGGGCGTGACCCGGCCTGTGTCGACTTCATGCTGGATGGACTGGCCGAGCGCGGGGTCATGTACCGGTACAGCGCAGAGCGCTTCGATCCGTGAGTCGATGAAGACGCCCGGCGAGGGAGAATCTTCCCCCGCCGGGCGTTGGACCCGGGACGCGAGGTCCCGGGTCGCTCAGCGTGCCTTCGTTTCCCATTAGAGCACCTCGTCACAGACCTGCTTCGGGAGAAGCACTTCGGTGACGACGTGGATCACTCCGTTTTTCGTCGGAATGTCGAAGGTCTCGCCCGGGACGGCCGCGATGATCGCCGAATTGCCCACATTGGTATTGCCATCGACCTCGCAGGTGGTGATCAGGTTCGCACCGTCGACCTCGAAGAAGTCACCGAGCTGGGTTCGGACCTGTCGCTCACCGACAATGCTCTCCGAGAAACGGCGGCCATTCACGACGTGGTAGAGCAGGGTGTTCACGACGAAGTCAGGGCACCCGGTGGCCGCCGGACACGCCGCTTCAGCCTGGTCTTCGGGAGTGGCCCCCGGGACTCCGAGTGCAGTGAACAGACGACCGAAGCCGGCGTCCTGGGGAGCGAACACCGTGTACGGGCGGTTGCCGGAGAGCACACCCGCGAGGCCGGAGCGGACGACGAGCGTCTCGAGCACGTCGAACTCCCCGTCATCGGTCTGCACGATGTCCACGATCGTCGGCAGAGAGTTCTGCGGCAGGCCTCCCCGTACGAAGTTCGGGTCGGTCGTCTCGGGCCCGGTGGCCGTGTCGTCTCAGGCGGTCGCCGCGATGGCGATCACAGCGATCATTCCGAAGGTCTTGATCGTCGTCTTCATGGTCTCCATCTCCGTTGATTCTGGTTTCGGCGCGATCGCCGTTCACTCGACAGGCAGAGAACACAACATGTGTATACATATTGTCAAGGTTTAATGTCTGCCAAAAGATGGACAACTATTTCCGCTTGCCAAGATCGCGTCCGCCGGTATTCTGCGAAGGCCGCAGATATGGACGAAAACTCCGTGAACGGGAGCTCCCGAATGAAAGATGGAACTCACCTGTCTCGTCTCGCCGCGAGCGGGCTCGTGCTCGCACTTCTGGGCTGCGGCACTTCGGAATCATCCCCTCGATCGACAGCTGCGCCAATGGCGGTGGCGGAGATCCGCTCTTGCGAAGACGGATCCCTGCTCGGAGAAGCCCGATTCCGAGAGAGACCGTCCGACGAGGGGATCAAGCTCGTCGACGTCACCCTGGAGGTAGCGGGGCTGTCTGATGGCAAGCACGCTGTGCACGTGCACGAAACCGCGGCGTGCGAACCCTGCTCGGCCGCGGGCGGGCACCACGACCCGGGCCCGTTCGGCGCGACGGCGCCGGACGCTCCCGACTACAACCACCCGTTCCATGGCGGAGACCTGCTGAATCTCGATGTCAGGAACGGATCCGGAAGCCTGGTGACCACGACGAGTCGTTTCACGCTCTCGCCGGGCCGCATGAGCGTATTCGATGCAGATGGCAGCTCCATCATCGTTCACGCCGGCGAGGATACCTACTGCGACCAGGAGAACGAGCTCACGCCCGGATGCGCCGGGGGAGCCCGGGATGCCTGCGGCATCATCCGTCTCTCCGAGAGGTAGCGGACGCGTGAGACGGCAAATCGCCGTCATCGGCGCGGGCGTTGCCGGCCTCGCCGCAGCCCGGGCCGTCGCGGAACGCGGACTGGGCGTGCATGTCTTCGAAAAAAGCCGTGGTCTCGGCGGCCGGGCCGCGACCCGCCGAAGGGATGGAATGGGGTTCGATCACGGCGCGCAGTATTTTACGGCCCGCTCCCCACGGTTTCGGCGTGCGGTAGACTCGTTCGTCGAAGCGGGACTGGTTGCGGCCTGGACTCCGAGAATCGTCCGGCTGAGGTCGGACGGGTCGCGCGGACCCGCTCCCGACGGAGACCGCTTCGTGGGAGTCCCCGGCATGAGTTCGCTCGGGCGTGCGCTTGCCGGAGATCTCCCGGTGAGTCGAGGCACCCGGATCGCGACCCTGCATCGTTCGGACGATGGTCATTGGGTTCCGGTGTCGGACTCGGGAGAACCGCACGAGACGTTCGATGCCGTGATCGTCACCTGTCCCGCTCCGCAGGCGGAGGCACTTCTTCGGTCCGTTTCCGTCTCACTCGCCGCCGTTTGTCGCTCGGCCGGCATGCTTCCCTGCTGGGCAGCGATGGTCGCCTTCGACTCGGCGCTCGACGTCGATTTCGACGCGGCGTTCGTGACTGATGAGGCGCTGGCCTGGGTGTCTCGCGAATCAAGCAAACCGGGACGCGGGTCGCGGCCAGAGTGCTGGACCCTGCACGGTGCGCCGGAGTGGTCGGCGTCCCGTCTCGAGGAAGAACCCGGCCGAGTGGCACGGGAGCTTCTCGACAGGTTCGCCGAGCTCGCAGGTGCCGCGCCGCGGAGTCCCACTCACCTCGATGCACATCGCTGGCGCTTCGCACGGTCGGCCGAACCTCTTTCGGTGGCCCCGACCGTCGATGCCGAGGCCCGGATCTCGATCGCCGGGGACTGGACGAAGGGAGATCGCGTGGAGGGCGCGTGGCTCAGCGGAATCCAGGCGGCGGAGTCGATTTCGGAACTCCTGGGCCGGCCGTAAGTCTCCGATAGATGCCTCGCCCCGGCGCCCTCGGGCGTGGGACAGCCGCCGGCGAGCGACCAGCCCCGATTGCGCGGGGCCAGCGAAGTGTCGCCGGAGTCGATCGCGAAGCTGTTCATGGAGGCCGACAAGGTCGTCGACTTTTGAGCCGGACCGAACGCAGGGAGTGCGGAGCCCGCAGGATCAGCCGGCGGAGCCCAGCTCGGTTCTGAGCCGGTCGGCGACGGCGAGGCCGGACTGAATCGCGCCCTCGATCGAACCGTGGACCCGGTGATCGCCACATACGTACAGTCCGTTTCCGGTGCGCATCGGTCGGAGCGTGACCCCTCCGGCCGAAAGGGACTGATCCGGCAGCGCCTCGTCGATCCGGTACGCGCGGATCTCACGCCAGGTGTCGGCGGCGGGTCCGTACCACTCGCGCATCTGGGCCCGTACCGCTCGAAGCAGCTCGGGGGTGGGTTTCCGTTGCCCCAACACGGTCGCCGAGATCAGGTGGCTCCCCGGTGGGGCGTAGCGTTCGGACACCTGGCTCATCACGGCGAGGTTGGTCACCGGTCCGCTTCCCTCGCCGTCCAGCACCAGGATTCCCCGGTCCACCGGCGACTCCTCCGCCGCGAAATACCAGCAGAGGGCGGGCAGATAGGGAGGCACATCGTCGAGACCGGCGAGTCTCCGGGTCGTCGAGGGATCCGCCGCCATCACGACCGCACGCGCGGTCAGAGATTCCCCTGACGCCAGCTGCACCGTTCGCGGTGTGACCGACCTCGCGCTCTCCCCCGTCCGCAGGCTCCCCTCCGGAAGTCCCTCCGCGAGCTGGGCGGTCATGGCCCCCATTCCCTCCGCGGGCACGGAGACGGGACCCGATCCGAACATCTTGAAGACGAACTCGAACATCCGGCTCGAGGTCTGCAGCGTGTCGTCGAGAAACACGCCGCCCAGAAACGGCCGGAAAAACCGCTCGATCATTGCCGTCCCGAACCCGAGCTCCGAGAGGCGCGCGAGCGTCGAGTCTTCGCGGGCACCGAGAATCTCCTCCACCGAACGGCGATTCAAGTCGAGCGAAAGCCTCGCGATCCGACCCTTGTCCGCCAGCGACCCGATCGGAGCGAGAAGAGTGGCTGCCACCTCCGACGGACGGCGGAACGGATCGGAGACGCTGGCGAATCCGGCTCCGAGCCTGATCAGGGCGCCCGGTTCGAAGGGCCGCAGGTCGAGCCGATCGTAGTCGAGGACCTGCCGCGTCATGGGGTAAGCGGTCAGCAGGACCTGGAACCCGCGGTCGAGCAGGAAGCCATCGACGGCATCCGTACGCACCCTGCCTCCCGCGCCGTCGGAAGCTTCGATCACCACGGGCACGAGCCCGGCGCGAGAGAGTTCTCGGGCGCAGGTCAGACCCGCGAGCCCCGCTCCTACGATCAGCACGTCGGCGTCGTGATCTCTCATGGCTCCTGGCTCGGGTCGGTGCTCTGGCGGGTGCGGCGCCTCCGAGTCTTCACCTGAATCTGTACCGGTGCCGCATCTGAGAAAAGGACGCCCTGTGACCGCGCGCTACCGGAGGCCTCACCACCCCACCGAGCCCGGTCCGCCCTTGAACGGACCGATCAGGTCGCCGGTGACCCAGCCGCCGTAGAATCCACCCGGTTGCGGTTCGACCCGCTCGCCGTCCACGAGACACTCGTCGAGCGGTCCCGCATAGAAAGCGAAATGATCGATGAGAGCGCGAAACGCCGGGACCGGATCCGGATAGGACCAGGAGATCTTCGACAGCCGCTCCTCGCCCATCACCAGGTCCCAGTAACGGGCGATGCCCTTCCATTCACAGTAGCTGCTTCCGGAGGCGGGCTCGAGCAGCGATCGGTCGACGTCCCCCGGCGGCAGGTAATAGACGGGTGGATGGCTGGTCTCGAGGACGCGGAGCGCGCTGCGGGTATCGGCGATGATTCGGCCGGAATGGCGGATCACGATGTGTCGATCGGTGGACTCGAGGCGCGGCGGCCGGGGGTAGTCCCAGACGGACTCCATGTTCAGTCTCCTTTCGGTCGCCAGCATCGCGGTCGTCGAGATCGGCCGATACGAATCGGACTGCCGAATGGCTATGGCCCGGCCGGATCCAGCTTTCGTCCCCCGGACAATTCCCGACTCGCCCACTCGAACACTCCCGCGTCTCGCGCTCTTGCAGCTTCGGCTCGCTTCCGCATCGACGCGAGCGGCAGTCGCATTCTGGGGTTTTCCTTCAGCGCTTCCTCGTGGCGCGAGAGGAACGCCCAGTAGAGTGACGTGATCGGGCAGTCCTTTTTCGGATCGAACGCGCAGTTCTCGCAGTAGTCACTCATCCGGTGGATGTAGGCGGCGCCCGAGACATACGGCTTGGTGGTCATCAGGTCTCCGGCTCCGAAGGTTCCCATGCCGAGCACGTTCGGTTCGACCACCCAGTCGAAAGCGTCGGTATACATCGCCCAGAACCAGTCGGTGAGCTCGCGAGGGGAAACGTCGAGCAGCGTCGCCAGGTTCGCGAGCACCATCAGGCGGGTGATGTGGTGGGAGTAGCCGGTACGAAGTACAGAGCCCACCACCGTATCGAGGCAGGCGAGCCCCGATTTGGAGCCCCACCACGCCGGGGGCAGGGGCATCTCGGCTCCAAGCGCCGAGGGGGCGGCAGGTTCGGTTGCGGCGTCGGCCTCGGTCGCGGCGGAACCGGAGAGGTCGCGAAACCCGTCGGTTCGCGCGTGTACATGCCGCATGAACTCCCGCCAACCCAGCACCTGGCGGACGAAACCTTCGCGGCTGGCGAGCGGCGCGTCCGACTCGGCGATCTCTTCGACGACCCGACTCGGTAGAAGCCGGTGCACGTGGAGCAGGAACGAGATCCGCGTGTGGAACAGGCCTTCCGACAGTGTCGACATCGCGTCTTCATAGGGACCAAAGCTCTCGAGGCATTCCCGCTTCGCCCATGCCCAGAGCGCCTCGGCGTCCGCCCGCGTGGCGGTGAGCGCCTCGGGGCGCAATTCCCCCGGGTGATCGGAGAAGACGGATTCCACGAGGCCCAGGACTTCCTCCTTGATCGGATCGAGCGGAAAATCGGGTTCCTCCGGCGCGGGCGGGTCGCCTCTCCAGGGCTCGCGATTCTCGGCGTCGAAGCTGTTTTTTCCTCCCGACGGCTTCCCGGCTTCGTCCATGAGAAGGCCGCTGTCCCGGCGTACCCGTCGGTAGAAGGCGTCCATCCGCCATG
>JARRPS010000055.1:0-10495 GCA_037382625.1 Gemmatimonadota bacterium
CGGCTCTGATACAGTCCGACGCTGACCACCGTCACGACGAAGGCGACGAAGATCAGAATGTCCCAGATCGAGATCTGAAAACTCTCAGGATTCATGTCGCTTCTCGGAGTTCGAGGTCAAGTTGACGGCCGGATACGTATCGCCTGTCCGCCGCCCGGAGCCAGATCCACGGTCAGGGTCGTCCGCGAATTCACGTCGCGCGAGGAGATCTCGATCGCCAGCGGATCGTGCAGCCAGTGGGCGCCATCTCCGTCCGCATAGATCTCGGCCACGAAGCTCTCCTCCTCGGGCAGGAACGACAACGGGACCTCCAGGGTCCGGGCGTTCTCGTCGGTGATCGCTCCGATGTACCAGTCCGGCCCGTCCCGGTCCTTCCGAAGCACGACCACGAAGTCGCCGATACGCCCCCCGATCGTCGCCGTGACCTCCCAGTCGACCGGTACCTCGCGGATGAACTGGAAGGCCGGCTGGCCTTCGTAGTTCGCCGGCAGGTCGGCGGCCATCTGGAGGGGCGAGTAGAGTACCAGGTAGAGCGCGAGCTGCTTGGCCAGCGTCGTCCGTAAGCGAGCGGACTCGAGCGGCCGGGGCCCATCGGGCGAGGATGCCAGGAGGATGTCGAAGACGCCGGGTGTATAGTCCATCGGGCCCGCGATCATCCGGGTGAAGTAGAGGATCGTCTCGTGCTCGGGCGGATTGCCGCCGTCCCCGGCCCACGCGTTGTACTCCATTCCGCGGGCGCCCTCGCGCGTCATCATGTTCGGCCAGGTGCGTCGCTCGCCCGTGTCCTTGATCGGCTCGTGCACGTTCAGGCCGCTCGTAGTTCTCCACCCCCATCGAGGTCTCGTTGTGGCCGATCAGCGTGACGCCGCGCGCGTTCGCGTAGGCGGCGAGCCCTTCGAGATCGTAGTCCGGGTACGGCTCGGTGAACGAGAACAGATCCGCGTTCGCCATCCAGTCTCCGTCCCAACCGAGGTTCCAGCCCTCGACCAGCACGCCACCGAATCCGTTCTCGGCCGCGAAGTCGATATAGCGGCGCGTATTCGCCGTCGTGGCTCCGTGGTCCGGTCCCGAGCCCCAGCTCTCCAGGTTGATGTGCAGGCTCCACCAGATGCCGACGTACTTCATCGGCTCGATCCAGCTCACGTCCGGAAGCACATTGGGGGGATTGAGGTTCAAACCCAGCAGCGAGGGCTGCAGGTCCGCTGCGGTTTCCGCCACCTGAATCGTGCGCCATGGCGTTACGAACGGCGTCCGCCCACGGACCTTCACCCCGTCCGCCCAGGCGGGCAGCGTCACGGCGAGCCGCCGGTCCATCGAGGCGGTCAGGTTCATCCCCGCGTAGTCCACGAGATTCGCCTCGTGGATCACCAGGTGCAGCCCCTCCAGGGTGACGAGAGTGAGCGGTGTGTGCACCTCGGGCAGAGTGCTCAACGGTGAATGGCGATAGAGGAGCTCGTAGCGATGCGTGGGATCGTTGGCGGGAATCCACCACGCCTTCGGGTCCTCGGCGAACCGGAACTCGGTCCGTTCGTCCATGATCTCGAACTCGCCGAGATTCGGCTGCTCGGGCAACTCGTAGCGGAACGCGACTCCATCGTCGAAGGCCCGGAAAACGACGTCGAAGTTCCGCCGCGGTCCGCCGATCTCTTCGACCGAGACGCGAAGCTCGTTGTGGTGGTCCCGCACGTAGCGCACTTCGCCCCACGGCTGCTCCCACGCCTCGTCCACCGTTCGGCGGCTCACCTCCCTGATCGCGACGCCCGAGCCCATGGGAGGTGCGTTACGGAATTCGAACCCCAGGCCGGAGGGAAGGATGAGATTCCGTCCCTCACGGTCGAACGAGTAGACGAGATCGCCATCCGAGATTGCCACCCTCACGACGTTCTTCCCGTCGGGGGACTCCAGCCGATGGGGCTCCTGGCTCCAACCGCAGTCGACGCTCGTGAAGAACACCACACTCACGAAGCCCGTGACCCATCGGACCCGGCTGTGCAGGGGATGTCTCTGCAGTTTCGTCATACCCGTCCGCCTTTCAAACTCGATCTTCAGGTCCGCACCCAGACGAGAAACGCGCCGCCCGGGACGGTGATGCGGTGCATTCCTCCGGCCAGAGAACCCGCTGCTCCATCGACACCCTCGAGGTCGAAGCGTGCGCCGTCGCTCACCTGTAGCCACTCTCCGGCGGACAGTTCGAGGAAGACCTCGCCCGCTTCGGAGCCACTGTTCGCGAGCACCAGCACCCGCTCCCCGACCACGTAGCCCAGCAGCCGAGCTTCCTCGGGAGCGATCCAGCGATAGTGCCCTTCCGGCACCTCGGCGACCCGGAAGACCCGTCCATGCTCGGAGAGACGGAGGGCGATCAGCCCCCGCCACCAGTCCCGCATCTGGTGTGCGTCGGACCCGGGAGCCAGGCTCTCCCAGAGGAAGCGGTTGGGCGCCCGGAGATTGTAGGTGTCGTCGCGTCCCTTGAACTGGATCGGCCCGCCTGCGACTTCGACGACGAACTCTTCGTGCGGGGCGAGCCCCTTCGAACGGAGCATCTCGGTGCCGCCGTTGATCACGACGGGCCCGGCCGAGGTGAGAAGAAGGCCCGCTGCGATCCGGACCGCCGCGAGATCCACGCCGAGCAGTCCGTTGTAGTCCTCGTTCGTCGCGTAGCGATCCGCGAGCGCCCAGTTGTCGTGGATGTCCAGGTAGGAAATGCCGCTCGTGCTGAGCGGTTCCTCCTCGTAGCCATTCTCCAACGCCTGCATCGCCCCGTCGCGGGAATACCCGTTGCCGCCGGCCCAGCCGCGGTCGGCGACGTCGAAAGGACTGCCCTTGAAGGCGTTCCTCGCATCATCCTGGAAGAAGGTGATCGGCGCATCGGCCTTGTACCACGACCATTCGGGATTCGCCCGTACGTCCGGGTCGCTCGGCGCGATCCACGGCTCACCGTAGATGATGAGGTCCGCGGGCAGCGCCTGACGCGCGGCAATCAGGGTCTGCTTGTCGATCTGTCCGGCCAGGTCGATCCGGAACCCGTCCACTCCGAGCGCCTCTACCCAGTGCTCGAGCTGATCGAGGATCCAGCGCCGCACCATCGGACGATCTTCCGACTTGATCTCGTTGCCGAAGGGACCGATGTGGGCGAGCTCCTCGTCCGTGCGGAAGTAGTACGGCAGATCGAGGACGTTGAAGTTCAGCAGCAGGTGCCTGCCGTCCATGTTTTCGCCGGTGTGATTCGGCACGACGTCGATGATCACCGAGATGCCGCGCTCGTGAAACGCCTTCACGAGCTCACGGAATTGATCACGCTCGGCGCCGGGATCGGAGTCGCGGGAACGGAATCGGCTCTCCACGGCGAAAGCGTGCGTGGTCCGATATCCCCACTGATAGTTCTCGCGGTCGATCGCCATTCGCTGCGCGAAGGGATCGTCGGCGAATACCGCCTGCCACTCGTCGTCCGGGTAGTGCAGATATTCCTGCACGGGCATCAGGTGGACGACGTTGACCCCGAGGTCCACGAGGTAGTCGAAACCGATCGGCTCTCCATGCGCGTTCCGCAGACCGGTGCGGATGAAGCCGGGCAGCGTGCCCGCCTCCGATTCCGGCAGGGGCAGCAGGTCTGTGAAGTCCTGCACGTGCACTTCGTACGCGACGACATCCTCCATGGCGGGCCGCCCGCCTCGGACCGGAGGTGGAGGCGGGCCGTCGCGCCATACTCTCGAACGACCGAAGGCATCGTCGTTGACCAGCGCGTAGGGGTCCGAGATATGGACCGGATGGGACTCGAAGAACCAGTTCCCGGGGTCCGCCGGCCCGTGGACCGTGAAATCGTACCAGGTGCCGTGGAGGTCGCCGGGGAGGACTGCCTCCCAGACCCCGTCGGCATCCCGCGACATCTCGATCGTCCGAAGAGCCGAATCTACGCTGTCGTCGCGACCCTCGTAGAGGAAGAGCCGCACCGCCTCGGCGCGGGGAGAGAACACCCGGAAGCTGGTCTCCCGGCCGTCCTCGGCGATGACCGCGCCGAGCGGTTTCGAGGAGAACATGGTTCGAAACAGCGGGTCGCGCCGGACGAGCGTGCGCAGGTCGAGCGACGGAATCTCGAGGTAGTGAACCCGGAGAGGCTCGAGCTCTTCCGCCGGAACGACGAACGTCTCCGACTCCGGATCGAGTTGCAGCCCGGCGATGGCGATCTCGCGGCCGTGGCCGTCCGTCAGCCGGTAGGCGGCGACTTCGTCGGGAGGCACCGCGCCTTCGAGGGAAAAGCGTACCTCGGCGGGACCGTGGATTGCGGCCCGGAATCGAATCTCCAGTTCAGCCTCCTGTGCATGAGCCGCGGCGGCGGCGAGCAGTGCGATCGCGAACGGTGCCACGAGAGCGATCGCGGCGCGAGCGGGGCTCACGATCCCTCGGCGCCCGACGGGCTCAGCAGCACGATCCCGGACTCGGTCAGCAGCGACACCGCGCCGTCCGACACCGTAGCGCGCTCGCCGGAGTAACCGTCCTCCAGTTCGGAGCCCTCGGGGAAGACCCCGAATACGGGCACCGACACCCGGCCGCGGTCGAGACCGACGGCGACCAGCACCCGGTCTTCCGAGCCGTTCCGCTTCAGCGTGCGGCTGAAGACCCAGGGCTCGACGCTGAGCCGAGTATGCTCACCCGCGCCCACCGCCGGGTGCTCGGCCCGGAATCGGGCCAGTTTCCGCCAGTGCGCCAGGATCGCGCCGGTGTTCCCACCGCGTTCCAGGTCCTCCCAGTTCATGAACGAGCGCAGGTTCGCGTCCCCCTCGGCGCCCGGGACGCTCAGAGGACGACTCAGCTCGTCGCCGTAGTAGATCTGGGCGCCGCCCGGCGCGAGCAGCAGCCGGACGGCGGCATCGAACGGATTCCGCCGATCCGGGTCCCATGGCGAGCTGTCGTCGTGCGAGCTGAGATAGCTGAGGATGGAGACCCCATCCAGGGCGCCCCCCGTGAGCAGGGTCGAATAGCGTTCGAACACCTGGTCGGTGCTCCTGCCGTCGCGGTCCTTGAGACCGAAGTTGATCAGGCCGTCGTAGCCATAGTCGAAGTAGTCCACGTCGCGGTCTCCGAAATCGAACGCGCGGCCGCCTTCGGCATTGTATCCGTAGACCTCTCCGAACATGTGGAAGGGCAGATCGTCGATGACCTCTTCCGGGTTCGCTCGTTTCCAGTCCGCGAAGGCCAGCTCTCCTTCCCGCTTGAGGTCGAGCGCGGCCTCCTCGTCGAAGTTCCTCGCCGTGTCGACCCGGTATCCGTCGAAACCGAGTTCCCGGACCCAGTCGGTCAGCCACTTGATCAGGTAATAGCGGGGTGCCCGCGGGTACCCGGTGCGCTGGAACCAGGCCTCGAGCTCTGCCATCTCGCGCTCGAGCCGCCCCTCCCGCTTCCACTTCGCCACCAGTTCTGGCGGCAGCTCGACCGGTTCGGTACGCTCCGTCCGGATGTCGGGAAGGTTGTCCACGAGCGTGCACGGCACCGTCCGCTCGTAGCTGTCGTAGGTGCAACGGGGCCCGGTGCGCACCCACTCGTCCGGCCACTGGGGATCGAGCGGGGTGACGGGCCCCGTGTGGTTGATGATCGCGTCGAGGATCACCCGGATTCCGCGAGCGTGCGCCGCCTCCACCAGAGCTCGCAGGTCCTCGATCGTCCCCAGCGCCGGATCGACCGCCGTCCAGTCCTTCGTCCAGTAGCCGTGAAAGGCGTAGGTCTTCCCGGTGCCCTCGTCCACGCTCCCGTGGATCTGCTCCTGGAACGGGGTCATCCAGATCGCCGAGACACCGAGCGAATCGAACCAGCCCTCCTCCAGCTTTGCCAGCACACCCTTCAGGTCTCCCCCCATGTAGCTCCGCAACACCGCGCCGTCCTGCCGTCGACCGAGCGCGCGGTCATTCGACGGATCGCCGTTGGCGAATCGGTCGGTGAGCAGGAAGTAGACGGTCGCGCTGTTCCAGTACGCCGCGGGATCGGAGGCCAGCGACCCGACGTCGAGGATCGGGGCCGCCGGGCCGGGTGCAACGCTCTTCGAACCGCAGGCCGCAAGCGCCAGACAGGCGGCCGCGACTGCGACGCCCGAAAAGAAGATTCGCCGCATCGATGGTTCCACGCCGAGTCGAGGGTCCAGGTTCGCCATGTATCCAGTCCGAATTTCGTTCAGGTCGAGATTGCGGCCGCCACATCATCTACATCGTTCACGCGGAAGGTGAGCAGTGCAGCGAGTACGAATGAGATCCCACCGATCAGGAGCGCGTAGATCGCCTCTCCGCCGAAGAACCGACCGACGACGAAGCCGAGGATGGCGGCGGCTACGATCTGCGGGATGACGATGAAGAAGTTGAATACGCCCATGTAGTAGCCCAGCTTCGAGGGCGGCAGCGAGCCGGTGAGGATCGCGTAGGGCATCGAGAGGATGCTGGCCCAGGCGATTCCGATTCCCACCATCGAGCCAAGCAGCAGGCGGGGATCATCAATCGTGAACACCGAAAGCAGGCCCGCCGCACCGCACAACAGGCAGACGACATGCGCGATCTTGCGGCTGGTCCGCCTCGCCAGCACCGGGATCGCGAAGGCGACGAGCGCCGCCACTCCGTTGTAGGCGGCGAAGGCCACTCCGACCCAGTTCGCCCCCTCGTTATAGAGCGCGGAGGTCGGATCCGTGGTGCCGTAGATGTGGCTGGTCACGGCGGCGGTCGTGTAGATCCACATCGCGAACAGGGCGAACCAGGAAAAGAACTGCACCCAGGCGAGCTGCTTCATCGTGGGCGGCATGTCCTGGAAGTCGTTCATGATCGTCACGAAGCCGCTGTCGTGCCGCCCTCCTGACTGCATCCACCCCGAGAGCACGAGCAGCACACCCACGAACGCGATGCCGGCCGAGAGGATCATCACCTGGTAGAGCTCCGCTCTCGTGAGCCATGCGGAAGCGAGCGCGCCGAGGATGAACAGCCCGGCGCCGAGCCGGACCTGCCGGGCGCCGTTGGCCACGAACTGCGCCTCCGATCGCGCCGCTCCGGCGAATTCCTCGCGCTCCTGATTCTCCTCGAACGCGGCCATTTCTTCCGGGGAGTACTCCCTGGATCGCAAGACCGTCCAGAGCACGGCCAGAAAGAAGACGGCGGCCCCCAGGTAGAAAGACCACCGCACGGAGTCGGGAATCACGCCGGCGGGCGCCTCGTTGCTGACACCGAACCAGCCGGTCAGAATCCACGGCAGCATCGAGGCCACGACCGCACCGGTTCCGATGAAGAAACTCTGCATCGCGAATCCCGTCGTCCGCTGCTCGGAGGGCAGATTGTCGCCCACGAAGGCGCGGAACGGCTCCATCGAGATGTTGATCGAGGCGTCCATGATCCAGAGCATCCCCGCTGCGACCCAGAGCGTGGGGGAATTGGGCATCGCGATCAAAGCGAGCGAAGCCAGGATGGCGCCGACCAGGAAGTAGGGACGTCGCCGGCCGAGCCGGTTCCAGGTCCGGTCGCTGAAATATCCGACCACTGGCTGGACGAGAAGCCCGGTGACCGGGGCCGCGATCCAGAGGATGGGGATGTCCTCGACCGCGGCGCCCAGTGTCTCGAAGATCCGGCTGACGTTCGCGTTCTGCAGCGCGAAACCGAACTGGATTCCGAGGAATCCGAAGCTCATGTTCCAGATCTCCCAGAACGAGAGACGCGGCTTCTGGGTCAGCGGCCCGGGTCCGTTCTCGGATCTCGATTCCATGCGCATATCAGTCCTGATCGGTGAAGTTCGCTTGCCGCTCGCCTTCCCGCACTCGGCTATCGCGAAGGCGGCGCACGATTCTCTCGACCTGCGGGTCGGCGAACAACTCCTCCAGCAGCAAGTGCATCGGGCGCTGCCAGTTCGGACGAACAGAGGTCGGCGTGCCGGGCAGGTTGACGCCGACCTGCTCGAGCCACAGGTCCTCGATCCACGGAACGACGAGCGGACACTCCGACTCGCCGAGCCACACGAGCAAGCGCTCCAGGAACTCGCGATGGTCGGCGACCGGGCACTCCAGGTGATCGGCCAGCCGCTGCACGGCGCGACGCCGGTCCGCTCGAACCTCGGCTTCCTCCTCCGGCGCAAGCAGGCCGAACTGGACGCGCTCCCCGATATCCGTTCCTTCGATCCAGCCGGAGAAGGGCGGCGTGTCGTGCGTCCCCACCATCGCGATCTCGGAGTCGTCGGGCGATGAGACTTCGCCCTCGCCGGCCGCCTCGAACTGGGCGAGATACATTCCCCAGATACCGTGCCGGGGCAGCGCCTCGTCGATCTCCGGAGGCACGGTACCGAGATTTTCGCCGGCGACCTCGCAGTGGTTGCGATGCGATTCGAGGCAGAGAACCGCGAACAGCTCGTCCGCCGGGTACGAGACGTAGGTGCCTTCGTGCTTGCCCATTCCGTGCGGAATCCAGTAGAGCCTCGTCCACGCCATCACGTGGTCCACCCGGAGCACCCCGGCGAGCGCCATCTGGTGGGCGATCGAGGCGGCGAAATAGCCGTGGCCTTCCCGTCGCGAGATCTCCGGGTGGACCGGGAGAAAGCCCCAGTCCTGCCCGCTCGGGAAGCCTCCGTCGGGAGGCGCACCCACCGACATGCCCTCCGCGAAGAGCTCCTGTCTCGACCAGGTGTCGTATCCGTCCGGGTGCACACCGACCGCGAGGTCGAGTCCGAGGCGGAAGCCGTCGCTCTCGAGGCGCCTCCGCAGCTCCCCGAGCTGCTGACGAGCCAGCAGCTGAGCGAGCAGGTGGAAGCGCTCCTCCTCCGGGTCCGCATCGGTGGCAGCCAGCCGGCCGGTCCGCGCCTCGGCCGGCCACTCTCTCCAATTTCTTCCGTACCTCGCCTGTGCACCCCGAAACCCGGCGTACCGGGCCAGTTCACGGTCCGGACCCGGCAAGCCGGCCAGCGTGCGCCCGGAGAGCGCGGTTCGGACCTCGCCGTCGGCGCGGGCAACGTCGAGCAGGTCGCGCGCCGCCGTGGGTCGGTGATCCTGCTCCAGGTCGAGGATCAGCTCCGACCAGAACAGGCGACTGACCGGAGAGTACGGGCTCGGCTCGGCCGGCGCCGCATTGAAGGTCGGAAGCAGCGGCAGAACCATCACGAGATCTCCCCCGTGCCCGCCGACCCATCGGCAGGTGGACTCGAGGTCGCGAAGATCTCCCACCGTACGGCTGCGGGACGAGCGAAGTGCCGCCAGCTCGGCGGCGAAGCCCCAGCTTCGGTGCGATCCCGGTCGTCGCCAGGCACGCATGGGAGAGGAGATCACCGTACTCCGCTCGCGAACCCCGGAGTGCTCGATCACGAGGGTATGATAGCCGGGAGGAAGGGAAGGAATCGCACCGAGCCGGGCCTCCTCCTGCGCCATCGGCACTACGCCGCCCGCCTCGAGGACGAGCTCGGCACGCGTGACGGTCCGGTCAGCGAGATCGATGGGCGGCATCACCCCGTCCCAGGCGACAAGCACCGGCGGCAGCAGTCCGTGCTCGGAGGCATCCAGCGCGCGCAACGCCTCCGGGGCATCTCCGGCACGGTCGATGGGGGCGCCGAGGGCCGCACACACGCGAACGAGCGTCTCGGGCTCCACCGTGACCGGCCGGTACAGGCCGTCCACATACGCCGTGTACACGCCCATGCGGTGAGCGAGGGAGGCGAGAGCTTTCAGATCATCCATGGGCGTCGAGTCGATTCCCGGGTGGAGTGCTTCCGTATCGGTCGCGAATCATATCCGACGGGAGCGGCGCCGCGCGACCGTGACCTGCGCCGGCCATGATGTGCATCAGCCCGGCCGCCGTCGGGCGACCGGGCTGATGGGTCAGGGATCCGTCCGGGAGATTCCGGCACCTCCTCGAATCAGTAGCCGGGATTCTGCGTCAGGTTCGGGTTCGCCAGGATCTCCGAGGTGGCCTTCCCAGTACAGCTCGCGCGCCCGCTCGTCGAGGATGAAGTCGAGCGTCAGATCCTCGGCAGTGATGTTCTGGCCGGCGCCGCCATACGCTCGCTCCCGCAGCGCGTTCACGTACTGCACCGCCTGCGCGACGCTCCCTCCGCCACCTCGAGCGACCACCTCGGCGTACATCAGGTACGCGTCCGCCAGTCGGAACATCGGAAAATCGGTGTCCGGAAAGGTGGGATTCGATCCCTGAGCACCGGCCGAGTTGAGGTTCGTGTACTTCGGCACGGGGTAGCCGTTGCAGAAGTCGGTGATCGAGTTGACTTCGAGGGAATGTGGTTGTCCGTTGCATGTGCCCGTCCAGAAATCGACCCGGCCGTCGGTTGTTTCCGCCCCACCCGGGAACAGGTTCACGAACTCGGGCGTCGTCCGGAGGCCCCACCAGCCGCCGTCGATCCCCCAGTCCGCCTCGTTCATGTCGCCTCCGACCCCTGCGTGTACGAGGAAGGTGGTCCCTCCCCACGTCCGAGTCTTTTCGCCGTCCTGCGGAACCGCGAACACGATCTCACCCGAGATCCCGTTGTCGGCCCGGAAATTGGTCCA
>JARRPS010000056.1:0-9359 GCA_037382625.1 Gemmatimonadota bacterium
CGCCGGTCTCCGGGTCATCAGAAAAACTCCCTCAGCCAGTTCGTCACTCTTCCGATCGCGCGCATCGCCGACCCGACGGGCCGATCCGCCCTTCGGTGCCGGCCGTACAGCGCCAGACCCACCGCAGTCGCGTACTCCGGGCCCCGAACCGCGTCGACGAGACCCGTCAGACCGATGCCGGGCGTGCCCAGCGATACCGGGAGATTGAACACCTCCTGCGCGAGCTCGACCACACCGTCCAGTCCGGCCGCGCCACCTGCGAGCACCACGCCACACGGCACGGAGTCCAGCAGATCCCGGCTTTCCAGTTCGTCGTAGATCAGGCCCAGCATCTCATCCATTCGTTGCTCGATGATGTGAGCGAGCAGTTCCCGGGAGACGCTGCGCACCGTTCCCGGAGTGGGGCCGGGAATCTCGAGGCTCTCTGCGGCATCCACCCGCTTCGTCTGGGCGCTGCCGTGCTCGGCCTTGAGAGCCTCGGCCGTCGCGGTCGAGACACCGAGTCCCTTCACGATGTCGTTGGTTACCGTCGCTCCTCCCCACGGAAGGGTCGCGAAGAGGCGAAGTCGCTCGTCCTTGAAGGCGAGCACTTCCGTGGCGGTCGCTCCGATCTCGACGAGCACGACACCATCGCGTCGCTGGCTCTCGGTTACTACGGCGAGATTGGTCGCGAGCGGTGCCAGCACAAGTTCTTCCAGCTTCCAGCCGGCCCGATCGATCGCCTTCCTGAGGTTCTGTGCAGGCACCGCGCCGGCCGTCACCACGCAGACTTCCGACTCGAGTCGAGTCGACTCCATGCCCGTCGGATCCTGGACGCCTGACACGCCGTCCACGACATAGTTCTGGGGAATGGCATGCAGGAGTTCGCGGTCGGAGGGGACGACCACGGCGCTGGCGACCTCATGGACGTGATCGAGGTCCCGAGGCGTGATCTCCCGGCCGGATATCGCCACGACACCGGTGGAAGCATCCACCTCCACGTGGTCGCCTCCGATCCCTGCGTATACGACGGTCGCCTCGGCTCCGGCCATTTCCTCGGCGCGCCGAAGTGCCGTCCGGATCGACTCGACCGTCGAATCGATGTTGGTGACTACCCGGTTCCGCACTCCGGCCGTCGGCGCTTCCCCCACGCCGAGCACACGAACTTCGACGTCTCCCTCACCCCAGGGGACGCTGAGCTCGATCAACACGGCACACGTCGACTCGGATCCCACGTCCAGACCGGCCAGGCACCGCTGCTGCGCCATCATCGGTCGCCTCCCGTGCGCACGAACACCTTTTCGGCGTAGCGGGCATCGGCCGACACGACGGCACCCCGCTGTTCGGCCGCCTGGATGGCTGCAGCCGCCTGCAGAAACGCCCGGGAAGTCTCCTCGTAGGGCAGGGTGAGCCGGTCCACTAGGCTCCCGTCGATCAGGTGCAGTTCGAGTGCTTCGGAGTCGAGCGGAATGACTTCCGAGACCCGCCGAGTGAACTCGGGCGCGAGAGTCGCGAGCTCATCGAGCACGGCAAGCGACCTTCGACCTTCCTCCTCGGCGACGCGCCCGCTCATCGAGTCGAGCGTCACTCCCGCGAGGATCGGGAGATCGAGCCGGTGCTCGGCCGGATCGACGCCCAGTCGCTCCCCGTTGGCGTCCACGGCGACGAGTCGGGGAGTCGCCACCAGGGCGATCGCTCGGACCTCGTGAACCTCGATCCGCAGCCGGTTCCGTCCGGCGCGGACGATCCGGACCGACTCGATCAGCGGGTGGCCGGAGACGGACGCTTCCCAGGCACTCGGGTCATCCCAGATCGAGGCGCCGACACCCAGATCGGCGAGGTCGCGGAGATCGTCGGGATCGGCGAACCGTGCGCCCGTGATCTCCACCTCCCGAACTTCGAACGCCGGAATACCGCTAAGGATCGGAGGTCCCCAGTAGGGGCTGGACACCCCCACCATGGCACCGGCGAGGGCCACCCCGATTCGACGCCGGGTCTGCCGGGTCACGCGGCCACCCCCACCGAAGCGAGTTCGCCCGGAGCGAACCCCCAGAAGCGGATCTCCGGTTCGAGCGCGATGCCGAACTGGTCGAGAACCCGTCGGTGCGTCTCCCGCATGAGGCTCAGCACATCTTCCGCGTGCGCGCCCCCCTCGTTCGCGATGAAGTTCGCATGTCTTTCGGCGATCCGGGCACCGCCGGAGCAGGCCCCGCGCATGCCGACCGCATCCACGAGTTCCCAGGCCGAACGACGCTCCGTTCCCGGGTTCTTCCAGACTGACCCGCAACTCGGAAGGTCGTAGACCTGGGTCGTGACCTTGCGGCGCCGACGCTCGAAATGCGCCGCCTCCACCGCTTCGAGGTCTCCCGGAGCGAGTTCGAAACGCGCCGCCGTGAATACCCAGTCCTGGGGAAGTTCGACGTGCCGGTACGAAGGTTCGGCATCCCGTCGGGTCAGGCGATGCGACTCTCCATCGGCCGAGATCGCTTCGACCTCGATCACGCGGTCCCAGAGGCCGGTCTCGGCCGAACCGGCGTTCATCCTCAGTCCCCCGCCGACGGTCCCGGGAACGGCCTCCAGAAAGCACCAGCCTTCGGCCGCAGCGCGTCGGGCCTCTCCTACCAGGGCGGGAAGCCCCGCGCCTCCACCCGCCTCCACCGAGTCTCCATCCACCCGAATTCGCTCGAACTCGCCCTCGAGCACCAGGACCGCTGCGCGTACGCCGCGATCGGCGACCAGCAGGTTGGCCCCCCAGCCGAGTGTCAGCGGGGGCTCGCCATCGAGCCCCGACAGGGCTCGCTGAAGCTCGGCACGGTCGCTGATGCGGCCGAATCGGGCGGCCGGGCCACCGATCTTCCATCGGACGTGCTCCGAGAGCGGCACCTCAGACTCCCAGCGCATGGCTCTCGAGCTCTCGCGCCGCGCGATGCGCGGTTTCCGTGATGTCCCCGGCTCCCATGAACAGGAATGCCGTGTCGCGCCGGGCGTTCTTCACCAGCTCGATCGCCTCTTCTTCCAGGGCCAGGCTGACGTGTCCCGGTGCTCCCCGGACTACGAGCCCCGAGCTTACGCCCGGAAGCGCCGCCTCCCGTGCCGCGTAGATGGGCAGCACGAGCGCCCGGTCCGCCCGCTCCAGCGCCTGCCGAAACTCCACGGCCATGTCCCGGGTGCGGCTGTACAGGTGCGGTTGGAAGACGGCCACGATTCGCGCCGCCGGCCAGGCCGACCTGACTGCGGCAATCGACGCCCTGACCTCCGTCGGGTGATGCGCGTAGTCGTCGACCACGGTGACCCCGCCACGCGACGCGATCTTCTGCAGCCGGCGCTCGACGCCTCTGAAGTGACCCAGACAACCCGACAGGGTACGCGCGTCGGCACCCAAACGACTCGCAGCGATCAGGGCGGCCGCTGCGTTCTGTGCGTTGTGGGCTCCCGCGGCACCGAGATCGAAGGACAGATCCAGGTCGGGGCCACGGAGACGACAGCGTTGACCGTCGGCCGCCGACGCGATCACCTGCAACCGGTAGTCGGACGATTCATCGAACCCGTAGCTGGTGGCCGCTGGAATTCGTCCGGCGAGAGCGCGCGCTCCCTCGTCGTCGTTGCAGACCAGAACGCCTTCGCGATTCACGGCACGCCGGGCGAACGTGGCGAACGAGGAACGCAGCTCCTCCTCGTCGACGTAGCACTCCAGGTGCTCGGCCTCGACCGAGGTCACGACCGCGAGAGTCGGATCGAGCTGAAGGAAGGACCGGTCGTATTCGTCCGCCTCCACGACGGCCTCCGGACCCGCGCCGAACCTGGCGTGGCCTCCCCACTCCGAAACGTGACCTCCCACCAGAACGAGCGGGTCTCTTCCAGCCGCCTCGAGCGCGAGCCCGAGCATCGTCGTGACCGTGGTCTTCCCGTGGGTGCCTGCGACCGCCACCAGGCGTCGGTCGTTGACCAGCGCCCCGAGAACCGAGGATCGCTTCATCACCGGTACACCGGCCCGCTCCGCCGCGACCCGTGCCGGGTGCGTGGCCGCTATCGCCGAACTGTGGACCACGAGAGCCGAATCGACTGCGTGCCCGGTGTCGTCGTCCGGAACCACCGTGACGCCGGTGGTCGAGAGGTCGGCGGCGGAGCCCGCGTTCCGGTCGGAGCCGGACACCATCCAGCCCTCCTCGACCAGAACGGCAGCGAGTGCCCGCATCCCGGCGCCGGCTACCCCGAGGAGATGGACGCGGGATCCGCCGGGAGGCAGATCCGATCGGTGCGGGACGCGATCAGACATCCGCGCGCACCGCCGCATCATCGATTCTGGCGTCCCGACCGTTTCCGTCCGACCGTTCGACCGCGAGGTCCAGAAGCTCCCGTGCTATTCGGCCCGCGGCGTCCGGACGGCCACGCGATGCCATCGCTTCGGCCATGCCGAGCAGCCGCTCTTCTTCGGCCAGCAGTGCGAGGACCTCCTCCCATAGATCGCCCTTCTCCATTGATCGCTCCTCCAGCATGACTGCCGCTCCGGCGGACTCGAGAGCCGCCGCGTTGTGGACCTGGTGATCTCCGGCAGCCGCCGGAAACGGAATGAGAACCGCCGGGACGCCTGCTGCCGCCAGCTCTGAGCAGAACATCGCCCCGGCGCGTGCGATCGCGAGGTCGATCCCGGGGAGATGGGCCCCCAGTTCGTTCACCCACGGAAGAGCGAGAATCCGCTCTGCCCAGGGAGTCTTCGCGATCGCCTCTCGCACTGACGAGAGGTGGTCCGGCCCGGTGATCCAGACCAGCGTCGTGTCGTCGGGCCAGCGCGTCGTGTTCGAAAGGTCATCCGCCAGTCGCTCGTTGAGACTTCGCGCCCCCTGGCTGCCTCCGATGACCGCGACGACTCGACCCTCCGGCCATTGGAAGCCGGGGGTCCCGTTCCGCGAGTGGTTTTTCTTCCCGGACGCTACCGGGTTGCCCCACGAGAGTACGCGGGTGTGCTCCCCGACCTGGAGATGCTCAGCCGCCTCCGGATAGCCGAGGAAGACCCGATCGACGCGCGCTGCGAGCCTGCGGGTGACGAGGCCCGGAATCGCGTTCTGCTCCTGCAGTGCGGTTCGGCGTCCGGAGAGGATACCGTGCAACACGGCTGGACCCGACGCATAGCCCCCGGTCCCGACGACGACCTGAGGATCCAGCTCCCGGAAAATCCGGGCGAGGCCGACCAGTACCGCCGGAGCGGTTGAGAACAGTCGCCAGTTCTCGAGTGGTCGGCGCCGGCTGAGCGGCTGCATCGGCAGCAGCCGGTAGGGCACGTCGGCCTCGGGAAGCACCCGCGCCTCGATCCCCCGCTCGGCGCCGATCAGCATCAGCTCGACGTCGGGGCGGGCCTCGCGCAGCGCCGCCGCCAGATTCAGCGCGGGCATCAGGTGTCCCCCGGTTCCGCCGCCGGCGAGCAGGATTCTGGCACTCATCGTTCAGTGCTCTCCCGCCGAGGACACGTTGAGCAGGATACCGGTGGCACCCAGGGCGATCACGAGGTTCGTCCCCCCTGCGCTCACGAACGGAAGGTTGACGCCCGTCGTCGGCAGCAGCCCAAGGGCGATGCCGATATGTGTGAACGCTCCGAGAGCGATCCCCGCCGTCAGGCCGGTCGCCATCAGACGGCCGAACAGGTCGGGTGCTGCGCGCGCGATCCGGAAGCCGAGCAGCGCCCAGATGGAGAACAGAGCGATGACGCACACCACGCCGATGAATCCCCACTCCTCGGCGATGATCGAAAAAATGAAATCGTTCTGCGGCTCGGGAAGGAACTGCATTTTCGTGGTGCTGCGCCCGAATCCCACTCCGGTGAGGCCGCCGGAGCCGATTGCGATCAACGACTGCTGGAGTTGATAGCCGGCGGCGCCGGCTGCGGACTCGGGATCCAGGAACGCGAGAATGCGTCGGAGACGATACTGCGCGGTGAACACCTGCGTGGCCGCCAGTGCCAGGACGATGCTGCCGAGTGCCGCAAAGTGAACGAGCCGTGCGCCGGCCGCGAACAGCACGACGCCGGCGAGAATCGCTACCCACATCGCCGCCGAGAAGTGAGGTTCCAGCAGGATCAACAGGCAGACAGGGCCGAGGACGATCAGGAACGGAAGCAGGCCCTCTCGGAAGTCGCCCAGCCGGTCCTGCTTCTTCACCGCCAGGGCTGCCGTCCAGATTACGACGGCCAATTTGGTGAGCTCCGATGGCTGGATTCGGACACCGAGGTCCAGCCATCGGCGGGCGCCGTTGATCTCCGGTGCAATCGCTTCCGTGCCCGGGAGTACCAACGGTACGAGGAGCAGGACGGCGACCCCGAGTATCGGCCAGGCCAGTCGGCGGTAGAGCCGGTAGTCGATGATACTGGCGAGTGCCATCGCGACGCACCCGATGCCAGCGCGGCTCGCCTGCTGGAACAGATAGTACGTATCCGGGCGTCCCGCCTGCTGAGCCACGTACGAGCTCGCGCTGTAGACCGACAGGAGTCCGAATCCCACGAGTGCGAGCGTGGCCCCGAGAAGAAAACGTCCGGAGGCGGAGGGAGAGTCCGAAGCCGGCCGCACCGGAAAGCCTCGCAGACCCAGAGCCGTGGCGTTCGAGGGGCGGTGATGCATCAGGAATTCTCCCCGGCGCCTGGCAGCGCGAGCACCGCGGCCTCGAACGCGCGGCCCCGGGCGGCGTAGTTCGGAAACATGTCGTAACTGGAGCAGGCGGGCGCGAGCAGCACGACGTCGCCGCTCCGTGCCAGGCCGGCAGCGGCCCGGACGGCAGCGTCCAATCCGGACTCGGTGACGACCGTCTCAACGGATTCCTGCAGCGCCGGCACGATGAGGGGGGCCGCCTCTCCGAAAGCGATCACCGCCCGCGCACGTCCCCTGGCCGCATCGGCGATCGCGTTGTACGGCTGCCCCTTGTGCCTGCCACCCAGCAGGAGAATCAGCGGTCGATCGAACGCGGTGACCGCCGCCACGGCCGCCGCCACGTTGGTCGCCTTGGAATCGTCGACCCACAGAACACCGGATCGCTCGGCCACGGCCTGCAGCCGGTGCGGCAGGCCCTCGAAGCTCCGCAACCCCTCGGAGATCAGGTCGGGATCGGCGCCGGCCAGGACGGCAGCCACGCATGCAGCCAGGGCGTTCGATCGGTTGTGACGGCCGAGAAGTCGCAGGTCGTCGAAGGCACCCCAGCGAAGGGGCGCCGACGCCGGCTCGAGCCGGCCCAGCAGGTCGCCAGCCGGCCCCACCCATGCGCCGAGTTCGACCTCATGCTCCGTCGAGAAGAGATACCGCTCTCCGACCGCACCCTCGGCGAGTTCCAGTACGGCCGAATCGTCCGCGTTCAGCACCCAGGACGGGTTCTCCGATGCCCTCTCGAAGAGCCGACCTTTGTCCGCGTAGTAGCTGTCGAGGTCGCGGTATCGATCGAGGTGGTCGGGCGCGAGGTTGAGCAGAACGCCGATTTCGGTTTCGAATCTGTCCAGATCGGCCAGCTGGAAGGAGCTCAGTTCCACCACGACCCAGTCTGGCTGACGCTCGGAGAGCGCGCACTCCGAGAGGGGGCGGCCGACGTTGCCCACCGCTTCGGCCTGGATCCCGGACGAGGTCAGCAGGTGCGTCGTGAGCTGCGTCGCCGTCGTCTTGCCGTTCGTTCCGGTGATTCCGATGATCCGGCTCCGCAGCGAACGATAGGCGAGGTCGACCTCGGCGATTGTCGGAATCCCGGCCCGAGTGATCGCCTGCCGGACCTCGGAAAAAGGACCGATGCCCGGGCTCGTGACCACGAGGTCCGCCGAGAGAATCTTCTCCATGTCGTGACCGCCCGCCTCGGCGTCGATCCCGAGTTCCCGGAGCGCTGCGGCGGCCTCCCGCTGACCGGGGCCGGAGGCAGAATCGCTGGCGTAGACTGCGGCTCCCTGGCGCCGCGCCAGGCGAGCCGCTGCGGTTCCAGACACACCGAGTCCGAGAATGGCCACTCGGGCTCCCCGATCGAACGCCGCGAGCCGGGACATCAGCGCACCTTCATGGTGGCGAGTGCGGCCAGCGCGAATATGATCGCCACGATGTAGAAGCGGATCACCACCCGTGTCTCCGGCCAGCCGAGCTGCTCGAAGTGATGGTGGAGCGGGGCCATCCGGAACACTCTGCGTCCGGTTCCGGTTCGCCATCGCGTGACCTTGAACCCGCCGGTCTGGATCATCACCGAGACCGCCTCGGCCACGAAGATTCCCCCCACGATGATCAGCAACAACTCGGACTTCAGCAGCACCGCCACGGTTCCGATCGCTCCGCCGAGCGCCAGCGAGCCGGTATCTCCCATGAACACGGTCGCGGGGGGTGCGTTGAACCAGAGGAATCCGATCGCCGCTCCCGAGACGGCCACGCAGAACACCGTCAGCTCACCGGCGTCCGGCAGGTAAGGCAGGCCGAGATAGAACGAGGTGTCGACTCGCCCCATCACGTAGGCGAAGACTCCAAAAGTGAGAGAGGCGATCGCGGACAGGCCGGCGGCGAGACCGTCCAGGCCGTCCGTCAGGTTGACGGCGTTCGCGCTGCCGGCGACCACGCAGGCCGCAAACAACGGAAAGACCAGCGGCGCGAAGACCAGATGGACGTTCTTGAAGAAAGGCACCAGGCGGTGCGTGACTTCCCGCGACTCGGGGGCGCTCACGAGGAGCACCGCGCCGAAGGCGAGCCCGAGAGCGAACTGCCAGATCAGTTTGTGGCGCGCGATCAGCCCCCGGGACTCGTGTCGTACGATCTTGAGCCAGTCATCGGTGAAACCGATCGCGCCCATGCCGATCGTCATGCCGAGCGCCGCGGTCACCGACCATCCGTCGAATCGAGCCCAGAGCAGCGTGGAAACGGTGAGGGCGACCAGCATGATCAGTCCGCCCATTGTGGGCGTCCCCTGCTTTCGCCTGTGCGTCTTCGGTCCGTCCAGGCGAACGACCTGTCCGAGGTTCCGCGATTCCAATCGACGGATGATGGGAGGCCCCGCGACGAAGCAGACCAGAAGCGCCGTCACCATGGCTCCGGCGGCTCGGAACGAGATGTACTGAAAGAGGTTGAACAGAATGTGGCGATCCGCGAGCGGAAAGAGGAAGTGATAGAGCATCAGCTTCCCTCGCCGAACGAGGCTTCCAGCCCTTCGACGACCCGCTCCAGACGCTCTCCTCGCGATGCCTTGACGAGAACCACCTCATCGCCGGACAACTCCGACTTCAGAACCTCGACGGCGGAGGAAGGGCTCCCCGGCTGCCGCACCCGGTCCGCGTTCGGCGTCGTGGTCAGTCGGTCGAAGGCGGGAGCGAATTCCCCGAGTGCGAGGATCCGGGCGAAGCCGGCCTCGATCAGGGATCTCGCCACCTGATCGTGGGCCGTCTCGGA
>JARRPS010000057.1:0-11413 GCA_037382625.1 Gemmatimonadota bacterium
GCGCGTCACCTCGTGCACACCGCGGCCCGTACGATAGATTCCGGCGCGAAGAGCATCACGAAGCTGTCGGCCATGTGCAAGCTGATGGCCACGGATGTGGCGATGAAGGTGACGCGCCGCTTCGATCTGCGTGGCCATGTCGGCCAGCATCCACTGGATTCCCTGGAACGAGCTGACCGACTGACCGAACTGCTCCCTCTCCCGCGTGTACGCCATGGCGAGATCGAGCGCACCCTGCGCGAGTCCCACGGCTTGAGCGGCCACGCCCGGCCGGGCTCGATCGAGGGTAATCATCGCCTGTTTGAAGCCGAGTCCCTCCACTCCTCCGAGCAGGTTCCCTGAAGGAACGCGGCAGTCCTCCAAATGAATCTCCACCACCGGAACCGCGCGGATTCCCATCTTGTCCTCGTGCTTTCCGACTCGATATCCCGGAGTGTCCTTTTCGACCACGAACGCCGAGATCCCGCGTGCTCCTCGATCCGGGTTCGTCACGGCGAAGATCGTGTTGTACGAGGCGACTGCACCGTTGGTGTTCCACTTTTTTTCGCCGTTGATCACGTATTCGTCGCCGTCCTTCGCTGCACGCGTGATCATGGAGCCGGCGTCGGAGCCCGCGGCCTTCTCCGACAGGCCAAAGGCGATAAGCGCGTCACCCGCGGCGATCGGGGGGAGCCAGCGATTCTTCTGCTCGTCGGTGCCGCCGACGAGAATCGGGAAAGAACCGAGCGCGTTGACGGCGAATCCCACGCCCATGCCGCCGCAGGCCCGCGAGAATTCCTCGACGACGAGACACAGCTCGAGGACCCCCGCGCCCAATCCGCCATACTCCTCGGGAATCCAGACGCCGGAGAGGCCTGCGTCACGAATCGCGTGCTGAACTTCCCAGGGGTAGGTCTGCTCCTCATCGTACTTGGCCGCGACCGGACGCATGACTGTCTCGGCGAGTTCTCGCGCGCGGTTGCGCAGCTCGATCTGGAGGGGCGTGTAGAGTTCCTCGATCATCGTATCGGAATCCTGTTCGTACGGCGCGTGGGATCGCGGACGGAGTTGGCCGCCCACCGGGAGGCAGCGGGCCGCCCGAGTCAGGTCAGAGGATTGCGCCGCGGCGCTCGGTAGGCAAGCGTCGCGGCGAGGGGGCCGTTCTCACGGACAGCCGATCGGGCTCGTGCTGACGACGAAATTGTCGAGGTAACGCTCCTGGTCCTGCGGGGCTCCGCCGTTCCAGTAGTTGTCGAGGCTGATCGTGTTGATTCCGTACTCGCTGAACTGTCCGACCCAGTTCAGGCCCTCTCTTCGCGCTTCCGGATTTCCATCGATCCAGTACTCGAAGACGCCGTTCGACATCCCGGGATCGTTCAGGCGAAGGTGCACTTCCACGCAATACCATGGGCCGACGCTGCTATCGGCGAAGAGCGGTGTCGTTCCCCGTCCGACGCCCAGCCAGCGGGGGCCCGCGCCCAGGTTTCCGCTCGTGTAGGGAAGCAGGTTGCCGTTTTCGTCCGTGCCCGAAACCGGATCCAGTACGAGAATGTCCTTCGTGTCGTCCTTGTTTCCGCTCCACAGTGGGCCGGCGAATGCCTGCTGCCAGCTGTCCGGAGAGGCGAAACCACGCGCCCGGGTCAGCTTGTGTCCGCCGCCGCCGGTCCAACCTGCCTGGTTTCGGACGAGGAAGCGCCAGTATACCTCCCGATGAATCTCGTCGGATTGGTCGGCGGGCCGCATGCGGGCTTGCGGCGTCTTTCCGATCGCCAGGTGCATCCAGCCGGCGCCTTCTCGTCCCGTCCGGAACTGGGTCCGCATCCCGGAAGATTCCTCTACGCCCACTCCAGAGGCCCGAACGAAGTCGCCACCGGCCTTGTTGTGCTCGAAGTAGGCGTCCAGCCGGTCCGTCTCGAAGTCATCACACCAGATCCAGTCGGCACCCGGTGTGTCGCACTCCCGTACCACCGCGCCGCTGGAAGCAGTCGGGGGTGGAGGCGCGACCGTGTCACCGGAAGCCGGTGTCGATCGGATTGCCGGCTCGGCCGGGGAGGTGCCGCACGCGGTCGCGGCTGCGATGGTCAGGAAGATCAGCAGATCGATCATGCGACTCTCTCTTCGTACCACGTGTCCCGCTCCTTGAAGCCTTCAGACCTCTGATCTCTCATCGGAGGCGTCCGGCGCGAATCAGGAGCAAATCGCGGGCGAACTCTACTGGAAACTGCAACCCATTGTAATAAAATAGGTTGCAGCTCACGGTCGAGGCGAGCGGATGTCCGTATTCTTGGCGGCATCCGGCAGGGTGTTGCAGGGCGCGTGTGCCATGGCCCGGCGTCGCTGCCTCTGGCGAGGAGAGCGCGCCGCCGGGCCGGCCAGCGTGCAGGGCCTGACGCTTCCTACTTCTTCTTGGCCGTCTTCCTGGCAGCGGGCTTCTTGGCGGCCGTCTTCTTCGCGGCCGTCTTCCTGGCGGCGGGCTTCTTGGCGGCCGTCTTCTTCGCGGCCGTCTTCCTGGCGGCGGGCTTCTTGGCAGCCGTCTTCTTCGCAGCCGTCTTCTTCGCGGCCGTCTTCTTGGCAGCGGGCTTCTTGGCGAGCGTCTTCGTTGCCTTCTTCGTCGCCTTCTTCACTTCCTTCTGGGCCTTCTTCACGTTCTTTTTGGCCTTCCGGACGGGCTTGGTGACCTTCCGCTTTACGACCTTGCCTGCGACTTTTCCAACGGCCATCGGAGTCCCCCTGGCAGAGTGACCAGCGGGCATCGGCGGCCCGCACTCAACTACGCATACACGGTCGGATATATTTGACGCAAGGGCCGTATCTTTCGAATGCCCTCGGGCGATGTGGAACTCATGCACAGAATTTGGATGCTGATCCTGCTGCTGACAGCCGGCATTGCATGCAGCAACCGCGGCGTGGAGACGCACCCGGTGACCCAACTCCCTCCGCTTCCAGACGACGCGCCGATCTACCTGTTCGTGCGAGCCGAAGAGCTACCGGAGTGCCCCTGGGAGACCATCGGGTCGGTCAGAGCGGAGCCTGGTTGGCTCGATCGACAGGATGAGCGGGATGCAGTGTCTGCCGCGGTGCGCCGAATGGGAGGGCAGGCGGTGCTCCTGGAGTCGCGGGAAGATGTCGAGCCACGCGTGATCCGGTTTCTGAGTCCGTACTCCTTCTGTGATCCCCGTAAGTAAGGGCCCGGCAATTCGGACTCCAAATCAGGGGCAGAGGACGCAGTTGGCTCCCCCCGGTCCCCGCATCACGAGTTCACCGTCCGGCTCTTCATCGAACCACAGGCCGTCGGCGCCGAGATAACGGAATTCGTAACGGCGGCCCGGAGCCAGCGTAACTGCCACGGAGTAGGTACCGTTGGTGCGCTTGCGGAAGGGGTGAGCCAGCGGATCCCAGCCGTTGAATTCTCCCACGACCGACGCCGGAAGGCGTGGATCGCTCGAGAGAAGCGCGAAAGTGACGCGGGTCTCCCCGGTCTTCTTCAGATTCTGTTTCTTGACCATGTCCGTATCCCGATATTCGTGTTTCAGGATCGTCGCGAAGCGCATCGCGAGAGATCCGGGTTTCTGTGGGGCGAGAAAGAAAGCAGGGGCTGCCGCTTCTGTCCACCCCCGGCTCCTCGTTCGGCAGGGATATACCCGTCGGGCGTGCATTCGGATCGGCGGGCTCTCATCTTCCGGCACGATTCCGGCCCGACACACGAGCACCGGCAGCCCGAGGCGACAGCATGACTGAAGGAATCCACAAAGTAGCGATCAATACGGGCGGTGGAGACGCACCGGGCCTCAACGCCGTGATCCGGGCTGCCGTGATTGCCGGATTACGGAGCGGCTGGGAGATGGTCGGCATACGGGATGGATACAACGGCGTTCTCGAGCCCGATCGATATCCCGAGGGGGGCGTAGTTCCGCTCGAGCGGGAATCGGTAAGAGGCATCACGCACCTCGGGGGCACGATTCTCGGCACGACCAACAAGGGAAATCCGCTCGCCTTTCCCGTCAGGAGAGAGGACGGGACCGTTGAGATCGTCGATCGGAGCGACGAGATCGTGGCTTCGTTGGCCGACCTCGGCATCGATGCGCTGATCGCGATCGGAGGTGACGGATCGCTCGCGATCGCGAACGCTCTGGCGCTGAAGGGTGTGCGGGTGATTGGCGTGCCCAAGACGATCGACAACGATCTCGAGGAGACCGTCGTCACCTTCGGATACGATTCCGCCGTGGCCTTCGCGACCGAGTGCATCGATCGACTCCACACGACCGCGGAAGCGCACGACCGCGTGATGGTGGTGGAAGTGATGGGACGCTATGCGGGTTGGATCGCGGTCGGCGCCGGCGTCGCGGCGACCGCCGATGCGATCCTGATTCCCGAGATACCTTACGACCTGAATCCGGTGGCAGAGACGATCATGGCTCGCGAGAGGGCGGGAAGGGAGTTCTCGATCGTCGTGGTCGCCGAGGGTGCACACGAACGGGAAGGCAAGCGCTCGGTCGTAGAGAAGGAAGAGGGTCGCGCGGAACGTCTCGGAGGAATCGGAGAGCGAGTCGCCGGGCGGCTCGCCGAGATGACCGGCAAGGACACGCGGGTCGTGAATCTGGGTCATCTCCTGCGAGGTGGGGGTCCGACCGCCCGGGATCGGTTGCTCTCGCTCCGATTCGGAGCCGCTGCCGTGCGCGGTCTTGCCGGGGGATGCGAGGGTTGCATGGTCGCGCTCGATCCGCCCGAGGTCCGCTACGTGCCTCTCTCCCGCGCGACACGCAGGCTCAAGACCGTACCGCTGGATTCCGACCTGATGTGTACGGCCCGCGAACTGGGCATCTGCTTCGGTGACTGATCGGCGCACGGAGAGCCGCAGGGCCGCCTGCGCGCTGCTGCTGCTCTCGGTCGCCGTCGTCCTCGGACTGTCGGTATGGTTCGCCGCCAGCGCTGCCGCACCTCGACTCCAGCTGCGGTGGGGACTGGATGCCCCCCGGGCCGGCTGGCTGACTTCGTTGGTGCAACTGGGCTTCGTGGCGGGAACTCTGACCGCGGCCGTTTTCAACCTCGCCGACATCGTGCCCGCGCGACGCTATTTCGCGACTTCCACGGCTGCCGCAGCACTCGCCAACGCGGCACTGCTCGCGGCGCCCGATTACGGCTGGGCTCTCGTCTCGCGCTTCGTGACCGGGTTCCTCCTCGCCGGAGTGTATCCTCCGGCCATGAAGATGGCGGCGACCTGGTTCCAGAAAGGACGCGGCCTGGCGATCGGCACGGTCGTTGGCGCCCTCACCCTCGGCAAGTCGACGCCGTATCTGGTGGACGCGCTCGGAGGGGCGGGGATCGAGTGGATCGTCCTGAGTACGTCAGCCTGCGGGATTCTCGGCGCTGGGCTCGTGGCGATCGGGTACCGGGACGGACCGTATGCGTTCCCGCGCAGACCGTTCTCCTGGAGCCTGGTCGGCGATGTGGTCCGCGGCCGGGAGTGGCGGCTGGCGACGGGCGGCTATCTGGGACACATGTGGGAGCTGTACGCGTTCTGGACATGGATCGCGGCCTGGGTCGCGGCCTCATCCGCCGCCCATGCAGGTCTTCCCGTCGGTACGCCGGCGGGAATCGGCGCGAAACTGGCGGCCTTCGCCGCGATCGCGATCGGCGCACTCGGGTGCGTCTGGGGAGGACGGGTGGCCGATCGAATCGGCTACGGGCCCCTCACGATCCGCGCCATGCTGGTCAGCGGCAGCTGTGCATTGCTCGTGGGGCTGCTGTACGGCGCGTCGCTCGCGTTGTTGCTTCCGCTGATTCTGGTCTGGGGCTTCTTCGTGATCGCGGACTCCGCCCAGTTCAGCGCCCTGGTGACCGAAGTCGTGGAACCCCATGCCGTCGGAACGGCGCTGACGCTCCAGGTTTCGCTCGGATTCCTGCTCACGACGGCCACGATCCAGTTTGTGCCCTGGATTTCGGACCTGGTCGGCTGGCGCTGGTCCTTTGCCATCCTCGCGTTGGGGCCTGCCCTGGGGATCACGTCGATCCGGAGGTTGACCGGCACGGAATCGGTCCGGGCGGGAACCGGATGAAACCGTGGGGGGCCGCCTGGCCCGAGCGGGCGAGGACCGCCGGTGCGAACAAGAGTCCCGGAGTCCGTCGAGCGCGGCAGGAACCCTGAAGGCCCGCGGCGGTTAAAGAGCCGCCATGAAAGGGATCATCGCCTCGGGCATGGGTGGCCTGGCTGCCGCTTTCGGCTCCGCGGTGTGCTGTTCGGGACCGCTGGTGCTGGCCTCGTTCGGACTCTCGGGCGCCGCGCTCTCGGCCTGGCGCCCGTATCGCCCGATCTTCGTGCTGGTCGCGGTGGGCCTGCTCTGGCTGGCGTTCCGAATGCAGGCCAAGTCCCACGCCGCGTCATGCGACGAGCGAGCCGAGGCGGGGATGACGGGCGGAGCCTGCTCCTGTGCAGACCCCGCCCGCGCGCGACGCACGCGAGCCGCCCTGATGGTTCTGGCGGCCCTGTCGATTCTGCTTCTGATCTCTCCGCGCTGGGTGCCGCTGGTTTTCTGATCGCTCGGGATCAGGTCCGAACGATCCGATTCGGGCCTCCGTTGACCAACACGGTCTCACCGTCGGGCTCCTCGTCGAACCAGCGACCTCCCTCGCCGAGGTAGCGGAATTCGTGGGAGGTGCCTTCCGGAAGGGTGACGGCGACCGACCAGGAGCGATTGGACCTGCGCCGAAAGGGGTGAGCCAGCGGGTCCCAGCCATTGAAATCGCCCACCACGGAGGCGGGAAGCCGGGCGTCATTCTCGGGAAGCACGAAGGTCAGTCGGACCTCGGCTTTCGTGGCGAATCTCTGCATTCGAATCATGGTTTCCTGTATTTCGTTCAGTGTATGCTCTCGTATTTCGTGCGTATGTCACCGCATGACGCGATGCGGACGCCCGATCCTGCCCTGCGAATGTGAGGGAGATCGATCAAAACCCCGCAACGGTTGCGTAACGGGGCAGAAACAGGGTGAATAGACAGGAAGAGCGGCGCCGCGTCAACGTCAGAGGACTTCGAGAATCGCCTGCACCGCCTGGATCTCATCGGCGTTGACGGAATGCCCGAGCCCGGGGTAGATCCGGACATCGACCGCGGCGCCACGTTCCTCGAACAGGCGCCCGGATTCCTCCACCCGTCCGCGCGGAATGTGCGGATCCGGGTCGCCGCAGCCGAAGAAGGCCGGAGTTCCTTCGAGTTGACCGCTTTCGGCCCACTGCGTTCCGCCAGGACCGATGAGACCTCCGCTCAAGGCAGCCAGTCCGCCCCAGCGGCCGGGATTTCGCGAGAGGAATTCCGTCGCCAGGCAGGCGCCCTGAGAAAAGCCGAGCAACAGGATCTTCTCACGTGGCAGCCGATAGGTCTGCTCCAGCTCTCTCACCGTCCGGTCGAGCGCCTGCAACGCCGAGTCGAGCCAGGGTTGGTTGGTCTCGATCGGAGCCAGGAACGAATTCGGATACCAGCTTCCCGCGGCCGCACGCGGCGCGATCCACACCGTAGCCGGGCGCACGAGCGCCCGGGCGAAGTCTGCCATTCCCTCCGGGCTTCCCCCTCGACCGTGTACGAGGACGACGGCCGCGTCAGCCCTGCGCGGCGCGTCTCCGACCTGCAGGGAGCGAGTGACCCGGTGCGGGTCTCGCTCACCGGCGTCCGATTGCGCCGGCGGGCCGTTCAGGGTCTCCCTCACCGGGTCAGCGCAGCGTCCGGGGCGACGATCGAGGAGAGCGCCTCCGCGATGCGCTTCCGGGCCGGCTCGTACCACGGTGGAAGTCGCAATTCAGTGCCGAGATTCTCGATCGTCTCGTCGATCAGCATGCCGGGCGGATCGGTGGCGATCTCGAACAGGACGCCTCCCGGCTCCCGGAAGTAGATCGATCGGAAATACTGCCGATCCTGTACCGGAGTGACGTTGAATCCGCGGGAGAGCAAGGCCTCGCGGAACTCTTCCTGCTGCGCGTCATCGCGCGCCCGGAATGCCACGTGATGCACCGATCCCGACCCCAGCCGGGCCGCCGCCGAAGATTCCGGCTGGACCAGGTCGACGACGCGGCCCGGTGCCTCGCCCCGGACGTCGAGACGCAGTCGCCCGTCCTCCTCGCCGACCGTCTCGAACCCGAGCACGTCGGAAAGCAGGCGAACCGTAGGCTCGGGATCCCGCACCGACAGCGTCACGCCGTGAAATCCGGTCACACCGGCTGAACCGGTGCCGGGGATCCCGGGCTCACCGCTTCCCACCAGTTCGAGCCATGATCCATCGGTGTCCCTGAACGGGAGTACCTTCTGTCCGAATCTTTCCTGCAACCGATCCGCGAGGCCGTGGCTTTCGGCCCACTCGAGGAGCTGTTCGCCCGGCGCGGCATACGCAGTAGCGGCGACCTCTCCCGCTCCCGCGATCCCTTCATGAGCACCTTCCCACGGAAAGAACGTGATCAGCGTCCCCGGCGAGCCGGTCTGATCTCCGTAGTAGAGATGCCAGGTTCCCGGATCGTCGAAGTTCACCGTCCGCTTCACGAGCCGGAGTCCGAGCGTCCCGACGTAGAAATCGACGTTTCGCTGCGCGCCCCCCGATATCGAGGTCACGTGATGAATGCCGTCCGTTCGTAGCATCTATTCCTCCTCGTTCTGAACGGCCCGGAGTCCGAGCCGTCGAATCAATGAAGCCGCTTCTTCTTGCTCGTCCGGGTCGAGGCCGGACATCGTCTCCTCCAGCATGCGCCCGTGCTCCGGGAAAATGCTCTGAATCAGCTCCTCCCCCTGCTCGGTGAGGACGGCGATCCGAACACGCCGGTCGCTGTCCGATGTGTCCCGCCGTATCAGACCCCGCTTCTCGAGCGAGTCGGCCACGTACGTGACCCCCCCGCTCGAGACGAGGATCTTCCGCTGGATCTCGCCCAGCGGCATCGGGCCGAGATGGTGAATCGCCTCCAGCATCCCGAACTCCGCCAGCGTCAGACCGTGACGGGCGACATCCCGGGCCGCGGCCTCTTCTATGGCCCGGAACGCCCTCGCCAGACGGATCCAGAGGCGAAGAGCCGGGCTCCTGAGTTGCCGCGTGCGCTTATGGGCTGATTGTGTCTCAGTATTAAGCATCTCACTATTAAGATAATGGGCCGGGGGCATGTGCGTCAACCGCCGAATCACGCAGGATCCGGCCGGGAGCTTGTCGTTCCGTCGCGAATAATAGTGCAGAATTCCGAATCGGCGACTATCTTCAAGGCTTCCCCGAAACATAGATGTCGTAACCGAACCTGATTGGAGACTCGACGCATGAAGAAGCTGGCACTGATCGTCGCAGGCATCACCCTTGCCCTTCCGGGCGTTGCAAACGCGCAGGACCAGTACATGGAGCTCCTGAAGAAGTACGCCGCCAACTTCGAGACGATGAACGACGGTATGGCGAAAGAGCTCATGGAAGAGTCGATGAAGATCGACGACGATATGATGAAGCTGAAGAAGGACTACTTCAAGAAGGTCTCCAAGGAGCTGTCGCACGTGGAGGGCGCGCGATTCCTCCAGGTCGAGAACTTCGTGGACAACCTGCTTCGTCTTCAGGTCCAGTCCGAGCTTCCGCTCGTCCAGCACGGCGTGTCAGCCGTCGGCAGCTGAAGGTCGGTGCGGGTCACGGGAGTCGGCCCGGCCAGGTCGACTCCGACCTGACGGTCTGAGGGATTCGAGGGGCCGCCCGCGGGCGGCCCCTCGTTCGTTGCGGCGCCCGGTCGCCGGTCTCAACGCCGAACCATGCTCCGCACGACGAATCCGACGTTGGCCGGTCGCTCGGCGAGCCGCCGCATGTACCACGGGAACCAGTGAGTGCCATAACTCACGAGGACCCTCACCGCCCGATCCGAAGCGGCCAGCTTCGCCTGCAGATCCCGTCCGATTCCATAGAGCATCTGAAATTCGCAAGCATCCGGGGGCAGGCCCCATTCATCCGAAAGTCGCATGATCGCCGAGATCATCCGGGCGTCGTGGGTTCCGAAAGCGACACGAACGTCTGAATTCGCTCTTCGGGCCTCGAGCATCCGGCGGGCGAGTTTCAGGTAATTCGCGTCCACGTCGGCCTTACGTGGAAAAGCCACGGAATCGGGCTCGTTGTAGGCTCCCTTGACCAATCGGATCATGGGGCCCGAGGGCAGCAACCTCTCGAGGTCCTCCGCCGACCGTCGGAGATAGGCCTGCAGGCAGACCCCCACGTTGGCATGCTCGGCACGGAGTGCCCGATACAGGTCCAGCGTGGCATCGACGTAGCCGGAGGCCTCCATGTCGAGCGCCACGAGTCGCCCGGACTCTTCGGCTTGCGCGACCATGGATGAGAGATTGTCGAGAGCGAGAGCCGGATCCAGGTCGAGACCGAGGTGTGTCGGCTTGACCGAGAGATCGGTGTCGAGCGCCCGGTCCCGGATGGCTTCGAGCGCCGCCGAATAGGCTGCGGCTACCGCTCGCGTCTCCTGTCCAGAGGTGACGTTCTCGCCGAGCACCGTGAAGATGCTCGACCGGTCGAGCTCGTCGAGCCGTTGCGCCGCCTCGAGGGCGTCCTCCAGCTCTTCGCCCGGCATGAACCGTCGGACGGCTCGGCGCACGAAGGGGCGCCGCGGCAGCGTCCGGTTGAGCCACCGGCTTTCGGATCCGATGAGGAGCAATGCGCGCGCCATTCCCATGCAGGCCTTCTCCTGAATGCTGATTTCCCGGTTGACGGACCCTGCCCCGGACGATTCGATTCTTCACGGGAGCACCGCACTTCAACAAGAGGAGACATCGTGCTGACGCTCCAGTCGGACGTCGTGTCCCTGCGTCGCGTGATGGTCTGCCGGCCCCGGGATGCTTTCGGCTCGCAGCAGGAAATCGATCGTTCGTGGGACACGCTCGGTTACCGACGGGCGCCGGATCTCGGAGCTGCCGAGACAGAGCACGAGGCGTTCGTCGACTTGCTTCGCCGGGCGGGAGCGGACGTCCTCTACCTGGCCACGGGAGAGCCGCTCGGAATGGATGCGATCTACCCTCGCGACGCCTCGGTGATCGCCGCGGATGGCGTGGTACTCTGCCGGATGGGCAAGGAAAGCCGGACGACCGAGCCTGGGGCACAGGCCGCCGCCTTCGCGGCGCTCGGCGTTCCGATCCTGGGTGAGATCCGGGGCCGTGGCCGGCTCGAGGGAGGCGACGTGGCATGGCTGGACGAACGCACCCTCGCGGTCGGTCTCGGGTACCGCACGAACGCCGAGGGAATTCAACAGCTGCAGCGGCATCTCGGCGATCGGATCGACACCCTGATCACCGTTCCGCTGCCTCACTGGCGCGGCCCACGCGACGTGTTCCACCTGATGTCGATCCTGAGCCCGCTGTCCGAGAGCCTTCTCCTCGTGTACTCTCCTTTGTTACCGGTCTTCTTCCGAAGGGCCCTCCTGGAGCGTGGATATGCGCTCGT
>JARRPS010000058.1:0-9207 GCA_037382625.1 Gemmatimonadota bacterium
TTCGCCGTCCCGTGAAGCCCGGGGCAGGGCCGGGTTCCGCGGACGGCGTCGAGCTCCGGGAGCGCATCCGCGCCGCGGCGCTCGAGCTCGGCTTCGCCTCCGTAGGGTTCGCCCCTGCGGAGACCCCCGCCCACGGCGGTGCCTATCTCGCCTGGCTGCGTGCCGGGCACCACGCCGACATGCGGTGGATGGCCCGCGAGGACGCCGTCCGCCGCCGGCTCGACCCCCGCGAGGCTTTGCCCGGGTGCCGGTCGCTCGTCGTGGTGACGCTCGCGCACCCGGATGACCCCGGGGAATCGGGCGAGGCCCTCGTGGCCCGATACGCCAGGGGCCGGGACTATCACGACGTGTTCGAAGAGAAGCTCGCTGCTCTCGAGGCAGTGATCCGGGAGGCGGACCCGGAATCCGTCTCCAAGCCGTATGTCGACTACGGGCCCGTGCTCGAGCGAGACCACGCACAGCGCGCCGGGCTCGGGTGGATCGGAAAGAATACGCTGCTGATCGATCCCCGGCTCGGATCGTGGCTTCTGATCGGGGAGCTCCTGACCTCTCTGGCGATTCCGCCGGACGACCCCTTTCTCCCGGATCGCTGCGGGAGCTGCAACCGCTGCATGGAGGCCTGCCCGACCGGCGCGATCGTCGAAGAACGGGTCGTCGATTCGCGCCTCTGCATCTCCTGGCTCACGATCGAGAACCGGGGACCGATCCCCGAAGAGATGCGGCCGGCGATCGGAAATCGCGTGTTCGGATGTGACATCTGCCAGGAAGTCTGTCCCTGGAACCGCGATCCGACGCCCGTCGATCGAACGGCCCTGGAACCGGGCCGACCCGTGGCGCCACCCACGATGGCGGCGTGGGCGGAGCTGCTGCTGCGATTGGACGAGACCGGCTATCGCGAGCGCTTCCGTGGCACGGCGCTCGCGCGGCCGGGTCGCGCCGGAATGCTCCGGAATCTGTGCGTGGGCCTCGGGAACGCCGGCGATGCCGCATCCCTCGCGATGCTGGAGCGCTGTGTCGCCGATGAATCCGAGCTCGTCCGCGAACACGCTCGCTGGGCACTCTCCCTGCGGGACGCCTGACTCAGACCGAGCCCGGTGGCCCTCCCCGGCCGTCCATGGATGCGAGCCCGGGACCGCCGAAAATCAGCATGAGGAGGCCGGCGATCAGCGCCACGTTGAATTCGACGCCTCCGTTAGCCTGCGGTCCGATCACGTACCAGCCGTTCGGCGCGTGGACGAGGATGATGCCAGCCAGCATGGTCAGGGTCAGCAGAAGGCTGACCGGCGTCACCAGCAGGCCGATCACAAGGAAGATCCCGCCGACGAACTCGAGCAGCGCGACGGCCCACGCGGCGACGAGGGGAAGGGGAATTCCGAGCGATCCGAAGAAACCGGCCGTGGCCTCCATCCCTCCGAACAGCTTCGGAGCCCCGTGTGAAATGAAGATCACGCCGACTGCCACTCGCAGCAGAGCGAGGCCCAGCTCCGGATTTACGCCCCTGTTCATATCTCTTCCCTTTCCGCGCTTCTCAATGTCAGGTCTCGAAGTTCACCGAGCGAAAGTTCCGGACTCTACAGTTCGATGACGCGTCCCCCGCCCGCGTCGGGTGCTTCGGATCTGGATTCCGAGCCCGACGCTCCACCCGGCGACTCGCCGGGCGAGGCGAGCACCGTCGCCTCGATCGTTCCCTCCAGTCGCTTTCTCACCCGTGCGGCGACCCAGTTGCGTCCCGGCCGGGTCATGAGCGTGAATCCTGCCAGGTCGGTGAGGATGCCCGGCGTGATCAACACGACCCCGGCGAGCAAAACGAGCACCGCATCCAGCAATTCACGGCCCGGCACTTGGCCTCGCGCCATCTGTTCCTGCACGGCGGTCCAGGCCCGGACTCCCTCCCTCCGGGCCAGGATCGCGCCCAGGAAACCGGTCCCGAGCACGAGCCCGACCGTGGGCCAGGCGCCAAGCCACTCGCCCACCTTGAGCAGGAGCGTGAGCTCGGCCAGGGGAACCAGAGTGAACAGGAGCAGCAGTCGCATCAACACCGGCCGAAAATAGCGCGACGGGAGAGAAACGCGAACGGGACGCCACCTCTCGAACCGATCCCGGTCGAAGAGCGGCCGGTTGGAGGGAGTCGCGTCGGAGAGGGAAAAATGAAGACGGACCCGGAATCGCCCCTTGCGGCCCCACAGGTGACGACCCGAATCCGCCTTCGTACGCCTTACGATGCGGAAGGACCGTCATTTGAGCGTCAAGCGACCAGAAAGCATTGTAGGACATTGTGTTATGAATCGAACGATTCACCGGAAGTACGGAGAAGGAGGGCCGAACCGAAACCCCTGCGCCCCACCGGGAGTGGCCGACCCACCCTTCACCCGTTCTGGGTGAGTAGGATGCAGTCAGCTATCAACAAGCTGTCAACACAATGGAAGGCAAAGCGTTACGTGGTGCGCGCGGCGGGTCTGAATCCGCTCAGAATCCAAGAACGGCGCGCACCGCGGGGTCAATACGGTCCTGCGTCCACAGCGGCTTCCATACGAGGTTGACCTCGGCCTCGTGGATGCCTTCGACGGTGCCCGCCGCCGCCTGCGCGGAGCTCAGGATCTGAGGTCCCGCCGGGCAACCGGGACTGGTGAGGGTCATGTCCACCGATGCCTTACCCTCGTCCACGCGGACCTCGTAGATGAGTCCGAGATCGACGACGTTCAGCCCCAGTTCGGGATCGATCACCTTGCGGAGGGCTTCCAGGACTTCGGCGTCGAGCGAGTCCGCACCCTCCGCCTCGTCCGGATTGCCGTTCTCGTCGGGCTCGCGAGTCACGTTCTCTTCCGTCATGCGGTTCCGTCCCCAGGGTTGAGTGGTTCGTCTTCGTAAGAGCGCGATACCGCGGCACCCCGCTCCGCGTTCCCTTCGGCGAGATCCACGAGCTCCACGGGGTGGGCGACGGCGACCCGCATACCGGATCTCGCGAGGCCCGAGCCGAGGAACATCAGGCAACCGGGGTTGCCGGTCGCCACGAGATCATACTTCCCCTCGCCGATTTCCCGGAGCTTCCGGTCCAGCACGAGCTCGGAAAGCTCGGGTTGCTGCAGATTGTAGAGCCCCGCTCCGCCGCAGCAGCGTTCCCAAGAGGGGAGCGACTCGACCTCGTAGCCGGCGGCCTCCAGCGCCTCCACGGGAGCGTCGCGGATCCCCTGGGCGTGCAGCAGGTGGCACGGCGCGTCGTAAGCGACCCGAAGCGAAGGTGTCGTCCCGGGGGACGGTTGCCCGCTTCGCCCGGCCCGGAACGGTGCGGGGTCCGAGGCCCCGCGGTAGAAGGGCGGCACGACCAGGAGCTCGGAAATGTCGCGCACCCTCTCCGCGAGCCGCATGGCTCGCTTTCGCAGATGGGGGTCGTCGCGGAACCAGGCGGGATACTCCCGGAGCGCGGCGCCACAGCCCGCCGAGTCGGTGACGATCCAATCCGCGCCCGAGCGCTCGAACGCCTCGAGATTCTCTCGCGCGAGCGCCCGGGCCGTCTCCAGCCGACCGGCGTGGGCGTGCAGCGCACCGCAGCAGCCCTGTCCCGATGCTCGCACTTCTTCGTGACCGCGGCGTGCCAGCGTCCGGCGTGTGGCGTCGTGAACGTGCGCGTAGAGGCCCTGCATCACGCACCCTTCGAGCAGGGAATAGGTCGTGGATCGCGGCGCGGTCGTAGCTTCGCGGGCGGCCGGCGAGAACTTCCCACCCGGTGCGGCCGGACCGGGAGCCGAAGCGACCGAGGGTCGGGTGGCTGCGAGCATCCCCGCGGCCAGACCGATCCGGCCCGGGGCGATCCGCGCCGCGAGGCGATCCAGCCCCGTCGCCCGGAGAATCCGTCCGACCCGCCAGGTGAATCGACCGGCTCCCCGCGATGTGAGCGCCCGCAGGGCCGCATGGGTCAGCAGGTCCCGGAATCCCCGACTCGTCGCTCTCGAGCGCGCTCGCTCCAGAAGCGAACCGTACTCGACACCCGCCGGGCACGCCGTCTCGCACGCACGGCAGCCGAGACATCTTCCGACGTGAAAATCGTGCGCTCCCTCGGCCTCGCCGCGTCCTTCGGCGAGCGCCCGCATCAGGTAGATCCGACCGCGGGGCGAGTCGTTTTCCTCGGAGAGCACTTCGTAGGTGGGGCACACTGGCAGACAGAAGCCGCAATGCACACAGGCCAGGAGGTCCTCGAGCCAGCGATCACCCATCAATCCGGGCGCTGGCGGTACCGAATCGATATCCGGAGTGCTCAATGCGTCCGCGTCAGTCTCCCGCCGGCGCCGGGTCAGACGACGAATGATCGTGCGTGATCTTCCAGCCGCTTCCCGTGCGGCGCATCACGCGCGTGATGAATCCCGAGGACGAAGTGACTCCGTTCTCGTGGAGGACCCACCGGGCGGTCACGATCCCGATCAGCGGCGAGAGAGAACGGACGCGCACGGCTTCGAAGCGAAGGCTGTCACGTTCCGCCCCCGGTTCGAAGGCGGGCGCATAATGCGCGCGGATCTCTTCAAGTCCCGAGAGAACACCGCGAGGTCCCACGAAGGTCGTGGCCGGCGCATCCTGGTAATCGGCGAGGAACGCCTCCAGGTCCCCCCGGTTCCAGTCCGCCGCGGACCGATCGAGCATGGCGATGACGGTCGGCTCCAGGCTCGTGTCTTCCTCCGGCTCCACTTCGATCCGGCACGCCGCCACGAGCAGGGGAAGCAGAGCGAGGCCGAGGGCGACCCGGGCGGCTCCCGGGCGCAGACCTCCGGGGTGGACGCCTTCGACCCTCCGATCCGATATCGAGCTCCGAGCCATCTCAGCTCTCCGTGTGCAGGTGACTTCGGAAGTGGTCGACCGTCTGGCCGAGAGCCCGCACCAGGGCGGGTGTGGCGCCCAGGTAGGGGTGCCGCGCGTCGAAGGTATGGCCGGCGCCGGGGATCTCGACGTACTCGGCCTCCGACGCCGCCTCGGCGTACGCCCGCCCATCGGCCGTGGAGACGGCTTCGTCCCTCCCGCCGTGGACCACCAGGAGTGGCGGCCCGCCGGATCTCAGCGCGGCGAGTGGGTCCAGCGCGGATCCGTGCTCTTCGAGGTCGTTCACCACGTTCCTTCTGAGCGGAAGAACCTCTCCGGTCCGCTGATTGCGGATTTCCACCACGAAGTCGTCACCGGCCGCCGCCGGGAACAGTTCCGCATATCGCTCCGGACGGGAGAGGCCGCCCCAGAGGACGAGCGCGCGGACTTCGGGGCGTCGTGCCGCGACGAGGGAGGCGGCAATGGCGCCGCGGCTGTGAGCCAGAATCCCGATCGCCGCGGGAGGCGACACCGGTGTGCCGCCGAGGCGCCCCGCGACGAGCCCGTCCAGCACCTCTTCGAGGTCGGCGACCTCCCCGCTGAAGGTGGCGGACGCGAACGCCTCGGGCTGCGAGAACCGGCCGAGGTCGGAGCCCACGCCCGAGCCGCTGAAGTTGAACCCGATGACCGGGCATCCGACGCGGTCCGAGAGCTCATCGCCGGCAGCCGGAAAGAAGCCCCAGTCCTTGAACCCCTTGAATCCATGGCAGACGACGATCGCGATCCGGGAGGACGGTTCCCGCGATTGGCGCGGGTCGCGGACGTCGCCCCGAAGGGGACCCCTGGGCGTCGGAACGACGAACGGAATACGGGCGACGGAACGCATCCGGTCAGGCCACGTATTCCGCGACCTTGACCCCGTAGCGCTCCGGGTCGGTCGAGCGGGCGATGGACCGTCGCGGGCGACCCGTGTCGGGGTCGATCTCGGTGAGATCGCGGATCGGGCCCTCCGCCAGGCGGTTTCCGTCGGCGTCGGCGATGATTCGTACCATCGGCCTGTGGATCGCCTTCGGATTCGGGCTGGGCGCGACCACGACTCCGAGTTCGCCGGTGTCGAGGATCACCAGGGTCGCCACCGGATAGATCCCCATCATGTTGACGAAGGCGCGGGTGAGGACCCTGTCGTACGCGCCCGACTCCGTCTCGCGCAGCTGTCGGATCGCCTCGTCGGGCGAACAGGGAAGAAACTGCCGGCTGTAACGGGAGATCGCCGCGTCGTAGGCTTCGGTCAGCGCGATGATCCGCGCGAACAGCCCCTGGCGCCGGCGCCGGATCACCCTCGGATAACCGGACAGGTCGGTCTTCATGTGGTGTTCGTACGCCGCGAGCATTGCACGATAGGGCGGTTCCTCGAATCCCTCCACGTTGAACAGCATCAGCAGGCCAAAATCGGGGTGCTGACTCACCAGGCGCCACTCTTCCTCGTTCAGCCAGCCTTCCTTGTTCAGGACACTGGTCGGAATGAGGACCTTCCCGATGTCGTGGAAGAGCGCCGCGAAGCCGAGCTCGAAGAGATATCCCTTGGAGAACCCGAGGTGATCGCCCAGAGCCACGCTGAGGATCGAGACGTTCACCGCATGGATCAGTGAGTGATCGTCGTAGTCACGCAAGGTGAGCATGCCGAGCATCGACGCACGATCCTGCAGAACCTGGTCCACGACCCGGAGGACTGCGCGCTGGGCACGCCGGGCGCCGATTGCACGCCCGAGGACGAGCCCGCTCATCATCTCCTTGGCGACCTTCACCGAATAGGCGTAGGTGCGACGCGCGGCTTCGACGGCCTCGGCGCTCTCGTGACCCTCGAAGAGCGGCGAGGGAGGTCCGACCTGGAGCTGTCGGACGCCCGCCTGCTCCAGCTTCAGGTGAAAGGCCTCGAGGGGCGGCTGGCCGACCACGGGATCCGAGCTCAGGGCCGAGAGGAACGCCACCCATTCGTCGGAGGTGATACGAGGCTGCACGTCGATGCGTCCGATGCCGTGGTCGCGCAGCGACTCGCGAAGGGCAGAGAGCACGGCGTAGTCGGAAAGGTCGAGCTTCACCTGGAGGTCGTTCAGGAAGAGGTAGTTTCCGGCGACCCAGATGCTGATGCCACCTTCCTTCTCGAACACCCGGATCGCCGACTCCGCGACTTCGGCGATCGCCCGTCGCACCACCTCGTTCTCGACCGGATACAGGCGGAGCGCGCGGGTCGCGTTGTACAGCGCCAGGAGGATCGCCGGGCTGTTCGTGGCCATGGATCGCTCGTTCACGATCGGCCTCCTTCCGCGGCACCGATCTGTCGGAGGGCGGCGCGGACGGCGCTCGCGACGGCCGGGGCCCGGTCCTGCGAGCTCTTTTCGAGCGCCTGTCTGGCCTCGGTCGAGCCCGCCAGCCCGAGGGCTCGGGCGGCGCTCGCCCGAACTGGAACCGGGTGCCGACCGCCCCACCAGCGTCGGCCGTTCAGCGCCTTCGACAGCTCGGCCACGATGGAGTCGCCGCAGACGGCGACGCATCCCTTCAGAAAGTGCACCCGCTCCGTGTCATCGAGCTTTGCCAGGGAGCCGACGTCCAGCCGGCGCTTCAACTCCGCTTCGGCACCCGGCGGCCGGATCCGCGTGATTGTATTGGTGGCGGCCTTGCGGATCTCGCGATCGGGGTCGTCGAACGCCTCGAACAGGGCCTGGATCCGGACCGGCGACTCCAGGCTGGCCAGGGCCTCGAGGGCCCCGAGCCGGACGACCGTCTCGGGCCGGGAGAGAAGTTCCGTCAAGATGCTCTCGGCATCGCCGATCTTCAGCCGGGCCACGATCCGGGCCGCCTCGGCGACGAGCATCGGGTCCTCCGCCCGGAGGAGGGCCCGAACGGAATCCGGGTGGGTCGCAACCAGCCGATCGAGCGCATCCGAGAGAGGCTCGCGAAGCTCCGTCCCTTCCAGCGAGGGAACGGCCCGCACGAGGATCGGGATCGCCTCGGCCTGCAGTGCGCCCAGGAGGGCAGTGAGCTCGTCGTCGGCAGGCGTGGGGCCGTCGCTTTCGGTCGCGAGGCTGATGAGCTCGGCCATTGCCTCGCTCATGTCCCGGAGCAGGGAGGTGACCAGCGACTGCGTGTCCGTCTCGCCCGTCTTGTTCGCCAGCAGCTGGAGCTCCGTCACGATCAGGGCGACGGTCGAGAAGTCTCGCCGGTCTAGCAGTCGGGGAAGCAGTTCCCGAACGATGTCCACCACCTGACGGCGCCGCTCCTGGTCGCGCATCTCGAACTGGTCCAGCAGGGCGAGCGTGACATCGCGCATCAACGGACGGTTGAATTCCGCGTCCATCTCCCGTCGGAGATACGATTCGTCCGCTTCCCCCAGCACCAGGCTGGCGAACTCGGCCTCCTCGTCGGGGGGAACGGGGCCCGCCGAGAGCACATCCCGAATCTCGCTCAGGTCCGCGATCGTTTCGTCACCGCCTCCGCTGTCGACATCGGCCGGGGTCTCCAGCGATTCTTCCTCCGAGACATCCACGTATTCCATGCGTACGAAATCGAAGTCCCGGTGCCAGAGGGTCGCCAGCAGGTCGGTCGACTTGCCGGGTCGAACTTCGGACAGGATCTGGATGAACTCTTCGATCTCGTGCTCGCCACCGGGCAGAAAGGCGAGCTGCCGGATGCCATCGCGGAAGAACTGAAAGGCGAAATTGTCGTGGCCGACGGGGTGCGAGTACACCTCCCGGCCCCGCCACGTCAGCCGGCTCTCGTCCACGGTGAGCGCGAGATGCGGGAGCTCCTCCCACAGCCGGGCGAATCGCTCGCGGACATCCCGGTGGAAGCGCTCGATCAACGGGTTCCCGGCCACGTAGGTCTGTCGGGCCCGAAGCTCCTTGATCATCGCCGAGACCAGGTCCGAGGTGTCGCTCGCGATGCGTGCGTCGAATTCGGAATCCTCCTCGGATGCTCCGAGATCGGGAAGCTCGGGCTCGGTGGGCCGATCCATCCTCATTCGTCCGTTTCGGAGCCGGGCGAATCGCTCGCGGCCTTTTCACGCTGCCGCATCGGGAGCCAGCGGGCCTCGGGTCTCCCCTCCTCGGCATTGACCGCGCGCGCCAGCGTGAAGAGCAGGTCCGAGAGCCGGTTCATGTAGGGAAGCGCCGCCTCGACCAGTTCCGGGCGCTCCCGGAGCAGCGAGGTGACTTTCCTCTCTGCTCGGCGGCAGATCGTGCGCGCTACGTGCAGTTGCGCTCCGACCGGGCCGCCCCCCGGGAGGATGAACGAGTCGAGGGGCGTGAGCTGCGCGTCGAGCTCGTCGATCCAATCCTCCAGTTCCTTCACGCGACCGCGATCGAAGTGCGGAAGCGTGCCTTTCCTCTCCATTCGTTCCGGGTGGGCCGCCGCGAGCCGCGAGCC
>JARRPS010000059.1:0-9447 GCA_037382625.1 Gemmatimonadota bacterium
GACCGGTGCCAGCGTGAGAACGAGCACGAGCAGAACGAGGATCGCCGCGACGATCGAAACCCGGGCCCGCCGGGATCGCAGGCGGCTCCATCCGCGTCTGTGGTGCACATGGCGTCGGCCGGGGCCCGGCATGGCGATCCGGACGCTCGACCGTTTTCGACGCTTCTTTTCGACCATCGAGGGCCCTCGACCGGGGTTGCCGGAACGCGAGAGATGGCATCGCGGAATTGTCCGGATGCGAAACCGGGGCCACGTTCCGAACGGTGGCGTAGCGGGGCGTCGAGGGAAAGACCCGGGGCACGGTGCTTGCTCGCAACCGTGCCGAACGCACCCTGACGAATGGAAGCGAAGGAGTGCCTCTATCATGGATCCGAAGCGGATTCTCGTTACCGGTGGCGCGGGTTTCATCGGTTCGCACCTCGTGGACGCCCTCGTGGAGCGCGGACACCGGGTGCGGGTTCTCGACAGTCTCGACCCCCAGGTGCACGGCGAGTCCGCCCAGGCCGCGGCCGTGGGGGTGGGGCAATCGATGTATCGGATCGCCGACTACGTCCGGGCGAACTGCGAGGGAACCGGCATTCTCCTCCAGGCGATCGTGGAACGCGAACGACCGATCGAGGGCCTCGTGGTCGCGAGCTCGATGTCGATCTACGGGGAAGGGCCGTATCGGTGCGAGGCCCACGGGATCCTGTACCCGGCGCTCCGCCCGGCCGAGCAGCTGGAGCGGGGTGACTGGGAGTTGCGCTGCCCCGAGTGCGGGTCCGTCCTCTCTCCTCTGCCGACCTCCGAGACGAAGCCCCTTCACCCGACATCGGTTTACGCGGTCAGCAAGCGTGACCAGGAAGAGCTCTGCCTGAGCGTCGGTCGGGCCTACGGCATCCCGACGGTCGCTCTCCGCTACTTCAACGTCTACGGTCCCCGCCAGTCTCTGAACAATCCGTACACGGGCGTGGCGGCGATCTTCACCTGCCGGCTGCTCAACGACAGGGCACCCGCCGTGTTCGAGGACGGGTCGCAGAGCCGTGACTTCGTACATGTCTCGGATATCGTGCGGGCGAATCTGCTGGCACTCGAGCCGGGCCCGGCCGACGGGCAGGCGGTCAATGTCTGCACCGGGCGTTCACTCGGTCTCCGGGAGCTCACCGGGGCCCTCCGCGAGAGGCTGGGCGGTCCCGAACCCGAATACGTGGGACGGTTCCGAAAGGGCGACATCCGTCACTGCTACGGTGACCCCGCGAAGGCACGCGACCTCCTCGGTTTCGAGACCCGGGTCCGGTTCGAGGACGGGATCGAGGATCTGGCCGCCTGGGCCGCCGGCCAGGAGGCGGTGGACCACGGAGATGTCGCTCGGCGCGAGCTGGAGGCAGCCGGGCTCACGGTCTAGCCGACATGTATCGTGTCCTGATGATCGCGCCCACCCCGTTCTTCGCGGACCGGGGCTGCCACGTTCGGATTCTCGGAGAGGTGCGGGCGCTGCAGGCGGCCGGACATCGGGTGACGGTCTGCACCTATCATCATGGACGGGATGTGGAAGGGGTGCACACCGTTCGCATCCCCTCGCTCCCGGGGTACCGAAAACTGTCGGCGGGCCCCTCCCACGCGAAGTACCTGGCCGACCCGCTCCTGCTCCTTCGCTCCCTTCGCGAGGCTCGCCGTGAACGACCGGACGTGATCCACGGGCACTTGCATGAAGGCGCACTGATCGGACGGTTCGTGCGCTCCGTGACCGGGGCGCCCCTCGTGTTCGACTACCAGGGCAGCCTGACCGATGAGCTGGCCGCGCACGGGTACCTCGACGCAGACGGAGTCGCGGGAAGAGCATTCACGGCGCTGGAGGGCTGGATCGATGCCGGCGCCGACGCCGTCGTCGCGAGCTCGGGTCGCGCCGCTGACGCACTGAGGAACTCAATCGAGCCTGAGCGCGTCCACACCGTGCTGGACGGGGTGGACACGAGCGAATTCCGCCCCCTCCGCGGTCCCGAGCGAACTGCGGTCCGGAGCCGGTTCGGTATCCCGGACGATGCCGTGCTCGCCCTCTACGTGGGCGTGCTCGCCGACTACCAGGGAATCGACCTGCTTCTCGAGCACTTGCGGCCGGTGCTGGCCGCCCGGCCCGCGCTCCGCGTGCTGCTGGCGGGCTATCCCGAGGAAGCGTATCGCCGTCGCGCCTCCGAACTCGGCCTCGGCGCGCAGGTCCTGCTGCCCGGGCGCGTCCCGTTCGAGGACACACGGGCCCTCACCGGCGCCGCCGACTTCGGTCTGACGCCGAAGCTGTCGGCCACCGAGGGAAACCTCAAGATCTACAACTACCTCGCGTGCGGACTGCCGGTGGTCGCGTTCGACAATCGGGTCAACCGGGAGATTCTCGGAGACCTCGGCGTCTTCGCCGAGCCCGGCGACGGAGCCGCATTCGCGGAGTCACTGGGCCTTCTCGCCGACGATCCCGAGCGGAGGGAGCAACTCGGCCGTCTGGGCAGGGCGCGGGCCGAGACCGAACTCTCCTGGAGCCGCGCCGCCTCGGATCTTGCCCGTCTGTACGGGAACCTGCTGGGTGACGCCTAGAGGTAGCCGTTCTCCCGGTACCAATCACAGGTCCGCTTGAGGCCCTCCTCGAGTCCCACGGCCGGGGTGTACCCGAGCTCGTCGCGCGCACGATCGATTCGAAAGGCCCGCACCTGCCGGAACCAGTCCACCCTGCGACGGAAGAGAGGCGGGGAGATCCGGAGCGGGGCGCATATCGACTCGCATGCGACGGCGGCGAGCCAGAGCGGACGAAAGGGCAGGTGCACGATCTTTACGTCGATTCCCATCGAGCGTCCCACGGCTGACACGAGATCGTTCAGCGTGTAGTACTCGGCGTCTCCTCCGATATAGGTCCGTCCCCGGGCCTCGGGCCGCTCGGCGGCGAGCTCGAACAGATCGATCAGGTTGTCGATGTAGACCGGGTGGTAGGTGGTCGTCCCGTCTCCGAACATCAGGAACCGGCCGTTGCGGGCCATGCGGTACAGCAGCAGGAATCGACCGGGGTCACCCGGACCGTAGATCGCCGTCGGCCGCACGATCGAGATCTCGATGCCCGCGTTCGCGTATTCGGCGCAGACGAGCTCGCCCTCGTACTTCGTCTCCTGGTAGTAGTCTTCCGGAGCGATGGGGGAAGTCTCGTCCCCGGGAGGATCTGCCACGTGCCCGTGTACCCCCTGTGTGCTGCAGTAGACGACCCGCCGGACGCCTGCCGCGCGGGCTGCCTCGAGGACGTTCCGGGTTCCCTCGACGTTCACATCCCGGTACACCGACTTCGGAACGTTGAGCTGCCGGAACGCGGCCGCCAGGTGGTGTACGACCTCCACGCCGTGGGTGGATTTCCGGACGAGGTCGGCGTCGGTCACCGATCCGATCAGGACTTCGGCCCCGCGCTCCCGAAGCTCGTCGGCGAACAGGCCCGGCTGGCTGTCCAGGCACACCACGTCCTGTCCGCGGCTCAGCAGCCGCCGGACCAGGTGGCTTCCCGTGAAGCCCGTACCGCCCGTCACGAGCACCCTCACGTCGTACCCTCCGTCTCGGGGAAGATCAAGCCCATCCGTCGGTATCGCCGAAGGAACTGTCGGGTCTCGATCTCCCTGCGCTCTTCCTTCCAGCCGAGGACCCGGGCCAGTTCGGCGCAAGCCGAATCCAGCACTTCGCGTGCCGGAACGCCGAACTGACCGGCCACGGTACGGCGCAGGAACAGGTCCTCGAGTGAGCCCGCCTGTTCCCGCTCGGCCGAGAACCGGGCGAGACTCCGGGCCATCTCCGGGCTCCGGATCGGTTCGAAACCGATTCCGGCGACCGGGGCCGGGGTCGCTCCGCGCAGCGCCGCCGCGTCGGCGGTGGCGCACGGGCGCAGGGAGAGAGCGGCCCTCTCGGCCATCTCGTCGAGGATTCGTTCGGCCAGGGCGCGCGCGGTCGTGAGCTTCACCCCGATCACGGTGACCAGGCCCGCCGGGCCGCCCCGGTCCTCGTGGTGCTGGACGAACGGGCGGCGAGCCAGAGCATAGCGGTCCCGTGGAACGATTTCGACGCCGAAGAGAGGATAGAGCCCGGAAGTGACGTATCGGGTCCGCTCCGGCGTCAGATCCAGCTCCGGCCACCTCCCCTGGATGTCGGTCCGGAATCGTTCGATCTCCTCCCGGCTCGCATCCGCGAGTCGTCCGGGCGGAGACCGGACCGGTTGCCAGGAGGCGCCCACCAGGGTGACTCCGGCCCAGGGCATCACGAACACGCGCCGAGCGCGGCTCCACCGGCCGTCGGCCGACTGCTCGGTCCACGGGAGGCCCAGCGCCATCGGAGGCGGGACACGGTCGACGACCAGGTGAATACCCCTAGCAAACCCGATCCGGGGACGCGGCCCCGATTGCTCAGTCCACAATTCCGTCGCCCACGGCCCGGCGGCGTTTATCACGCGGGTGGCCCGGATCTCCAGCCGCCGATTCGCGACGTGGTCCCGCGCCCGTGCGCCGGAGACCCGACCACCCGACACCAGGATCTGTTCCGCTTCCATGCGGTTGCAGACGATCGCGCCGGCCGCGACCGCGGCCGCGAGGACGGCGAGAACGAGTCTCTCGGGCGCGACGATCTGACGGTCATGAACGAGCAGCCCGCCATCGGGAGCCAGGCCCCTCCACTCCCCGGTCAGCTCGGGGACGGTTGCGGCGAACCGGGCGGGCGGGGAGCCACGGCCCGGCGTCGACCGAACGAATGCGTTCCAGATGAGGGCGGCGCTTCGAAAGAGAAGCGATTCGCTCCGTCCGGCCTCGGTCGGGAAGAGAAAGGGGAGCGGTGCGCACAGATCCGGGGCCAGCCGAGAAATCGTGTCGCGCTCCCGGAGCGAGAGTGACGCCGCTCGCGGGTCCATGTGCTGCAGCGATCGAAGCCCGCCATGCAGGACCCGCCCGGAAGCCGAAGTCGTGGCCGCGCCGAAGTCGTCCCTCTCGACGAGGGCCGTCTTCAGGCCCCGCAGGGAAGCATCCCAGGCCAGGAATGCACCCAGTAGACCGCCGCCGATGACGAGCAGGTCGTAGTTCTCCGAAGCCAGCGTCTCGGGCGCCCGGGGTCCGATCACAGGCCTTCCCCTTTGACGTGCCGGGCGCCCACGCGCATCGCGACGATGACGAGCGTGGCCCAGCCGAGGCTGGTACCGTAGATCGTCCCGGCCAGCCCGAACCGCGATCCGACCACGGCGCCGGCGACGCCCACGCCAACGGCGAACCACGCCTGCGCGTTGAGGCGGGCCAGTTCGGAAGTGGTGCCGAGGGCGGCCGCCGTCGTCCGTGCGAGTCCCGATGCGACGCGCAACAGGCCGGCCACCACGGCCGCGAGTACGAGCCCCCGTCCCAGATCGTACTTGCCGGCGAGCAGCAGATCAGCCAGCCACGGAACGATCCCGACGGCCAGGAGACCGGCGGGCAGCCCGATCCCGAACAGGGCCAGGGCCTCGGTTCGGAGGAGGCGCCTTCGCTCCTCCGGGCCATCTGCATGGCGGAGACGCGGCAGCAGCGTGTGCTCCACCGCCAGCTGCAGTACGTGGAACGGGGCGATGACGAGAACGGCGAGGACGCTGAAACTCGCGAGGGCCTCGAACGAGAGCAGCCTCGGAATCACCAGGCGGTCCAGCTGCTGCAGGGCCATCGCGCCCGCAACGAACCCCGCGTACGAGAGGGACTCGCGCCAGGAGAGACGGACGGGCCCGGCTCTCCGTCCGTCGCCACTCCGGGCCCGCGCCAGGACCAGCGGGGCCGCGATGAGATGTCCGCCGACGATGATGCCGAGCGGAGGGGCGGGGTCGCGGAACAGCACGACCAGTGAGACGATCCCTGCGATCAGGACCGTGAAGTCCGTGGCGTGATTCACGAGTGCCGACGGCACGAACCGGTGTCGCGCCTGAAGAAGCGATGCGCCGAGATAGGATGCGGCCCCGGCGAGGATTCCGATCCCGAGCCAGGTCAGGTCCCGGGCCCCGAGGCCGTACACGGCCCGAGAGCCGAGAAGTACGAGGACGGTGACGGGAATCGCCGCCGCGTACAGGCGGCCGATCAAAGCGGGACCGAGTTCGACCGGGTGCCGGTTGACCAGACCGTCGAGTCCCAGGGGAGCGACCCGATGCGACAGGTTCAGCAACGCGACGAGCAGAGCCAGCTGTCCGTAGGCCGACTCCGGCATGGAGCGCGCGAGTAGAAGATTCCCGGCGGCGAATCCCGCGCCGGAGATGCCGTATACGACTGCGACGGACAGGGTCGCGCCCTTTCGCTGCCGCTGTTCCTTCGGCGAATTCCCGATGCGGTCCCCCACGATTCATGTGTGCATGGATTCGGCTGCCTCCGCGCCGATCACCGCCTTCCGCTGTCGGCCGCTCGGCGCGCACGTATGCTGCACACCACGTTCCATCCTGTGCCCGGTGTTGCGTCTCCGCCACCGTTTCGAATCCCTCTCGTTGCACGCAGTCTACGATCCGGCGCAGTATGCAGTCGGGATTCGATGATTATCCGCATGGAAGGCGGCACGCCGGTTGCTCTGCACTGGGCCGATGAATTCCGAGATCCGACTGTCCGTGATCGTGCCGCTCTTCAACGAGCGCGAGAACGTTCCGCACCTGGTGCGAGCGATCCGCGAGGTGCTCGGCGAGGGCGATGACTGGGAACTCCTGCTGGTGGATGACGGGAGCACCGACGGCACTCGTCGGGCGGCCGAGGAAGCCGGCCGTTCAGACGTGCGGGTGCGGCTCCTCCCGCTGGCGAGGAATTACGGGCAGACCGCGGCGATGCAGGCCGGTTTCGATCATTCGCGGGGACGGGCCGTGGTGAGCATGGACGGGGATCTTCAAAACGACCCGGCCGACATACCGGCGTTGGTGGCGAAGCTGGACGAGGGCTACGACCTCGTGGCCGGCTACCGGGTGCGCCGCCAGGACCGGCTGCTGACACGCAAACTGCCCTCCTGGGCGGCGAATCGCGTGATCGGGTGGGTCACCGGGGTTCCGATCCGCGACAACGGCTGCTCCCTGAAGGCGTATCGGCGTGAGCTCCTCGTGAGGATGCATCTCTACTCTGACATGCATCGATTCATCCCGGCCATGGCCGTTGCCACCGCCGGCGCCCGGGTGACCGAGCTGCCCGTACGGCACCACGCTCGCCGGTTCGGTGAGAGCAAGTACGGTCTGTCGCGAATCTGGAAGGTAACGTCGGATCTGATCACTCTGAGGATGCTGAGCGGGTTTCGTGAGCGCCCGCTGGCGATGTTCGGCGTGGGCGCGTTCGGAGCATCGCTGCTCTCGCTGCTCTTCATCGTATTGACGACGATCGGTCTCGCAGGGGTCCACCCGGGACCCGCGGGCGAGGACTTCGTCTTCCCGAGCGTGGCGCTGGTCTTCCTTTCCCTCGCCTTCTTCCTGCTGCTCCTCGGCCTCGTGGGGGAGGTGGCGATCAGTGGCGCCAGGGAGGGCGACGAGCTGCATCTGCCGGTCGCAGTGGAGAATTCTCGATGGTAGACGTGAGACGGCTGGGCGATCGACACGACGTGCGCGTCGCGGAACTCGTCATGCCGACATCGCAGGCGTTCGGAACTCATCCCGCCGTCTCGGTGATCGTGCCGGTGACCGAGCGGCCCGAGCCGCTCGCGGAACTGTTCCTGGAGTACTCGGCGCCGCTGGCGGAGGCCGGACTGCCCTACGAGTTCGTATTCGTCGCCGAGCCGCGCAACCGTGACCGGGTGGAGCCCCTGCGAGCGCTCGCAGATCGGGGGCAGCCGATCCGAGTGTTCGAGGTCGGCCACAGCGTCGGTGAGTCCGTGCTCCTGAAGCTCGGAGCCGCGCGCAGCCGCGCGGATGTCCTGCTGATCCTGCCGGCCTACCGTCGCGTCGAGGCCTCCGTGCTCACCGAGTTGTTCGACCGGATCCGGAGCGGCGCCGACCTCGTGAACTGCCGACGGTCGCCGAGATCCGATTCCTGGCTGAACCGGATCCAGACCCGGTTGCTCCACCTGATCGTGGGAGGCCTGTCCGGGGGCCAGGTGCGCGATGTGGCGTCCGGCGTGCGGGGAGTCCGGCGAGAGGTCCTGGCGGAGATCCCGCTGTATGGAGATTTCTACAGATTCCTGCCGGTGATCGCCATGCGCGAGGGCTACCGGGTCGAGGAGGTAGACGCCGCGCAGCACGTCCGGGATGCGAAGACGCGCATCTACTCGCCGGGCATCTATCTGCGCCGTATGATCGATGTCTTCGGGCTCTTCTTCCTCGCGCGATTCACCTTCAAACCGCTACGTTTCTTCGGGATGATCGGGGGAATCCTGGCCATCCTGGGCGGTTCGATCCTCGCCGTGCTCTTCCTGCAGCGACTGATGGGTGAATCGCTGGCGGGTCGTCCGCTTCTGCTGCTCGGAGTCCTGATCTTCACCCTCGGCATCCAGGCGATCGCGCTGGGGCTGATCGGGGAGATCATCGTGCACTTCAACGCGGCGAACCGAAGTCCGTACCGGGTGCAGGTCCGGGCGGCCGAGGACGAGACGAACAATAGTGCGATCGCGGAGGCGATTAGCAAATCCGTGCATCGGTCCGCCACCGACGACCCAGAACGTGTGATTCGATAGATGGCGATACACGACCCGAAGATTCCGAGCCCCGGCCGTCACGTCTTTTCCGTGGACCTCGAAGAATATTTCCAGGTCCATGCGTTCGACGGAATCGTAGAGCGCGAGGAATGGAGCGTGATTCCGAGCCGGGTGGAGCATTCCACCGAGCGGATCCTCGATCTGCTGGACGAGGCCGACGCGAAGGCGACCTTTTTTACACTTGGCTGGATCGCGGATCGCCACCCCGACCTGGTCCGGAGGATCGCCGGCCGCGGGCACGAGATCGCCTCGCACGGATACGGCCACCGCCGGATCACCGAGATGCGGGCCGACGAGTTCCGGCAGGACATCCGCCGTTCGCGACAGGCGCTCGAGGACGTGGCAGGTGTGCCGGTTCTCGGCTACCGGGCGCCCACCTTCTCGCTCGTGCCCTCGACCGCCTGGGCGTTCGACGTGCTGATCGAGGAGGGATTCGAATACGATTCGAGCCTGTTCCCGATCCGGCGACGTGGCTATGGATTCCCGGATGCGAATCCGGACGTGCACATCCTCGTGCGTCCCGCCGGTCGGCTGCTCGAGATTCCGATGACCACCACGGTGATCGCGGGATTGCGTCTGCCCGCCGCGGGAGGCGGTTGGTTCCGGCAGTTGCCCTACGCCCTGACCCGCAGCGGATTCGCGCGGTGCGAGGCGGAGGGGAAGCCGGGTATGTTCTACATCCACCCGTGGGAGCTGGACCCGGACCAGCCCCGGATCCCCGTACCTTTCCTCCAGCGTGTCCGCCACTACCGGGGCCTGGGACGGATGGAGGACCGCCTTTCCCGGCTCTTGCGGGAGTTCCGATTCACC
>JARRPS010000060.1:0-9168 GCA_037382625.1 Gemmatimonadota bacterium
CATTTCGGCGATTTCACTTTCACTCAGTTGCGCTCATTCCTCCTCATTTTGTTACAGCTACAGTGACAGTGCAGACACCACTCCAGTACCGCCCAATTCAGTGTCTCTCAAGCTCGATCCATGCCGATTGCTCCGTGTGTGTCTGCCGGTCTTCCCTCCAGCCAACGGCCGTCGCCTGTCCGGCCAGCCTGTCGCCGGTTAAGCGAAGAGCCAGACGCACCCGGTCGTCATATCGTGCCATGTCCGGTGTCGGAATGCTCCCGGCGAAAGTCCCCAGCAGGAAGCCACTGCTGACGATCGAGAAGTCGACTGGAACCACCTCACCATCCGACAGACGCACTGTTCCTCCGTCGTCGCTCAGGACCAGCAGAGCGGCGATCTCCATGTTGTATGCCACGATCCGCCCTTCCCAGGTCCCGAGCATCTCCTCCGGGAATGTCCGGGTAGGCATTTGCTCCTCGGGGGGTGCTCCTGCGGTGTCCGGCCCGGCCTCTGCTGTCTCCGGCGCCATCAACGCCCACGGATTGCGACCGTCGTACCCCGGAATCAGTGCGGCGCGCACGGCGCCCTGGATGTGGAGCAGCCGGTCCGCGTCGTAATCCGAGTTGGTCAGGATGACGACCGCCAGATCCTCGGACGGGACCAGTACCATGAAGTTGCTGACACCCGTTTCCTGCCCGCCATGATACACCGACCGAAAGCCCAGATCGTCGACGTCGAAGCTCCATCCGAGCCCGTAACGCGTATTGGAAGGAGGCTCCTGCCGCTGCATGGCTTCGATGGTGCTATCAGCCAGCACGAGCCGCTGGTCCGGCAGGTGATCTCCGAGGTGGAACATCGCGAAGCGAAGAAGCGCATGCGCGCTGCAGTAGACGTCCGCGGACCCCGGGTAGGCGTATACGCTTCGAGGTACCGGCTCGCCGCTGATGCCATAGTATGGCGTCGCCGCGGGTCCGAGCAGCTCATCGCCCGCCGCGTACACTTGGGCGGTTCCCATTCCCAGCGGCGCGAACACGCTGTCACGTACGAAGGGCGCGAAGTCGAAGCCGGTTGCCACCTCCACCGCCCGGGCCAGCAGCATATAGCCGAGGTTGCTGTAGACGAACGACCACCCCGGCTCGAACGCCACGATTCCGTAGCGCCGCACCGTTTCTGCGAAAGAGCGGCGTTCGACCTCCTCGTCCAGGTAGAACACCTGGTCGTACGACGGAAGACCGGCCCGGTGCTGAAGCACCCGGCGCACCGTGACCTCGTCTCGCGATCCCTCGTAGTAGCGCAGCGAAAGTCCTCCGAGGTACCGCTCGATCGGCGCGTCGAGATCAATGAGACCCGTCTGGGCCAGCCGCATGAGCGCCGTGGCGGTTATCGGCTTCGAGATGGAGCCGAGGCGGTAGGTCGTATGGGGCGTAGCTCCCAGCTCGCCTTCCCTGTCGGCCCACCCGAAGGCTTCCTCCCACACGATCTCACCGCCGTGCGCGACGGCGATGGCAACTGAAGGAACCGTGCCGTCCCCTATCTCGCGGACCAGGAAGCCTCGAATTTCGTCGAGGCGAGGGTCCAGCCCCGGAGCGCTGCCGATTGCCTGTCTCGTGTCGCGATCAGCCGAACAAGAGACGCCGAGGACAACGAAGAGCAGAGGAAAGGCGAGCACTCCGACCGCAGGTCTTCGCATGGCACCCAATCCCGCTGGTATCAGGCGGCAGGGAGGAGGGATACAGTCAGGACTCTAACACTCCAGGTGCAGGCGAGCGAACCGCTGAGGCCACGGTACGGAGACCAGCAACCAAATGTAGCAGAGGGTCCGAAGCCACTCGGCTCCGGACCCTCAGATCTGCCCTTCTGACAACGCTCTACTCAATCGGGGCGCCGGGATTTGCCGTCGTGACGTCCGTGGGCGAAGCCATGGACGCACCCGGGACCTCCTGAACCCCATGCCGATTCGGTGCGCCGACGGGCGCTGGTGAGCGCTGGTTTCTGCGGGTTCTGGAGCGGGTTACGCTCGCGGGCAGCAGCCAGCAGCGGCAGGTGTTGTCACTGACGCTGACACTGGTCGGTACTCCCATTCGGGAAGGCAAGCTCCCCAGAAGGCATTCTGGCGTTCCGGTAGGGCACGACCGGGATCCTGGATCTGCTACGCAGTCGAGCTGCTCGCGAGGCTTATCAGGATACGTGCGACTTCGAGCGGCCCATCTCTGGCTGCTTGCCAACGCTGTAGCCGTTGAATCGCCACCCTGTACCCAGGATCACCGAGCACGGCAGCGATTGCGGCCGGCAGGCGCCCACGCGCGAGGCTGCGCAAGGAGAGGCACAAACCCGCACCGTGCCGCTCCACCTGGCGCAGATTGAAGTTCTGCTCCGGCTGAAGCGGGAACCCTATCACCGGTACGCCAGACGCGATCGCGGTCTGAACGCTGCCCTGCCCGCCATGGATGATAGCCAGGTCGCAGAGCGGCATGACAAGGTGAGAAGGCAGGAAGTCTCGGAACAGGATCTCCGATCCAGCCGATGGGGCGACCTCGTGCACCGTCGTCGCGATCAGGGCTCGGACGCCGATTTTCTCCACAGCTTCGTGAACCTTCTCCAGGTACTCAGGACGGCTCGAAGAGAGTGCGACGTACACCGTGGGTCGATCCGTGTCGAGGAATGAAGCTACATCGTGCGGCACTTCACCGAAGAGTTCGGCGAACATCGCTCCTGCGTAGGCCAGTCGGGCGTTCGGACGAATGCGACTTGAGCCTTTGGGACGCCACGCTTCCATCTCCTCTGCTCCGACCCCAACTACTTCCGGGACGTCGGTCACCAGAGTAATGTCACCCATCATAAGGTCGAGCGTGCTCCGGATCCTCTCGTCGATTTTCAGGCGGCGCGCCACCTTGTTGAAGGTCTTTACTTGAAAGCGAGAGCGAACGAAGAACCTTCCGGCGAGACTCTCCACCCAGCCCCGGGGGACCACGGCCAAAGCCGGGTGGTCGAACACCTCCCGACACGCGAACCCTACCGCTTCGATAGCCGGGGGCACATACGATCCGAGGTGTGTGACGACAAGCGGAATACCTGCTCCCCGCGCCGCCAGTGCTGCCGAAAGTGTGAAGCCGCTGAGGACGGCTCGTGCGCCGCACCTCTCGAAAAACTCTATCTCCGATCGCACGTGTGCCTCCAGCACCGACGGCTCGTAGATCGGCTTCCAGGGACGGAACGTCAGCACGTCCAGCAATCGGCGTGATTCATCCGGAGTCAGGCGCGGCTCGAGCGCTTCGTAGGCGATGCCCTGCTGTTTCAGGACGAATTCATACGCCCCGCCGTGCGTGGCCATGATCACCCGCGCCCCCTGCTCCAGCAGCTTGGCATGGACGGCCACCATGCGAGACGTCTCCGACAGAAAGGCACAGTTCGGGAGGCAGACGATGGTCATCGGCACCCCTGGGCGCGAAGAGAGAATGGCACTGTTGCCTTGAGACGTTTGAGGAAGTCGGGCATGCACTTCTCCAGGAGATCGAAGGGGGTTTAGTCAATATAGGAAATAGATAGTAAGAGCGCCCGTTACTCGTAGTGACACTGCTATGGTGCCCTATCGAGTGACCGGCGCACTCCCGATGAACGGGCAGGAGGGCGGCGGGGAGCAGCCGGGGCTTCCGACAGACCAGTGTCAGGCTCAGTGTCCTGTCACTGTTTCTGACACTGTGGCGCACTGCGAAAAAACGGCCCTGCCGTAAGTATCGACAGGGCCGTCTTTACTCAATCGGGCCGGCGAGATTCGCCGTCGTCTTCTAGACCTTTGCCGCAGGCAAAGTACTCGCGACCTCCTGCCGTCGAGCGAAGCGAGACATTGAGCACGCGAAGCGTGCAAACCACCCCATTCGCGTGGCGGTGCGTGCACTCACCTGCATACACTTGCACTCATTCACATTTCGGCGATTTCACTTTCACTCAGTTGCGCTCATTCCTCCTCATTTCGTTACAGCTACGGTGACAGTTCTGGAAGAAGCGCCCGGCGTGAACCGGGGGCTGGCACTCGAAATAGCATAGGTCGATGGAAATCCACTGATTTTTCAGGGACATGCCGCGTCCGACCATGCGCCTGTCAGGCATGAGGGCCACGTGTAGCCCTTCGAAGGCCTATCCCCCTATACTTCTTGCTCCCAGTTCCCACAGGAGCCGCGATGGCCGACCTGCTGGAACGTCTCAAGACAGCCCTGGCGGACCGCTACGAGATCGAGTCGGAGATCGGTCGCGGCGGCATGGCCGTGGTCTTCAAGGCCGAGGATCTCCGGCATCACCGTCCGGTCGCGATCAAGTGCCTCCACCCAGAGATCGCCGCCGCGCTGGGATCCGGCCGCTTCCTGCGCGAGATAGAGGTCGCCGCCCGGCTCCAACATCCCAACGTCGTGTCGCTGCTCGACTCCGGCGAGGTCGAGGGTCTCTGCTACTACATCATGCCGTACATCGACGGGGAGTCGTTGCGCGACCGCATGACGCGGGGCGGCCCGCTCCCAGTCGAGGAAGCGGTGGGCATCCTGAAGGAAGTCGCGGACGCGCTGAGCCACGCGCACGCGCACGGAGTGGTGCACCGGGACATCAAGCCCGCCAACATCGTCCTCTCAGGCAGGCACGCCCTCGTGCTCGACTTCGGCGTGGCCAAGGCCGTCACGGAAGCGACGGGCCAGCACACGCTCACCGCGACGGGCGTCGCGCTCGGTACCCCGGCCTACATGGCACCCGAGCTGGCCGTGGGCGATCCCACGCAGGACCATCGCGTGGACATCTACGCGCTCGGCGTGGTGGCCTACGAGATGCTGGCGGGTCGCGGACCGTTCGGGGCGCAGTCACTCCAGGGGATGCTCGCGGCACATATGGCGGTGGAGCCGGAACCCCTGGCGCGCCAGCGCCCCGCCCTCCCGCCGGGACTGGCGGACGTCGTGATGAAGTGCCTCGCCAAGGCCCCCGCCGACCGCTGGCAGACGGCGGACGAGTTGCTCGCCCGGCTCGAGCGGTACGACACGCCGAGCGGTGGCTCCGACGCCGGATTCACCCGCACGTTCATGGCCCGGCGGCTCCGGTCGCTTCGCGGGGCGGTCACGCCGCGCCGCGCCGCAGTTTCGGTCCTCGCACTGGCGGTGCTCGCCACAGCAGTCTTCGCCGTGCACCACTCCCGGCGTGTCCAGTGGGCGCGCACCGTGGCCATTCCGCAGATTCAGCGCCTCGCGTCCGACCGCGAGTGGGCGCGCGCGTACGATCTCGCGGTTCGGGCGAGTGCGGTGCTGCCGCACGACTCGACGCTGGCATCGCTCTGGTCCACTTTCTCAGCGCTGACACCGATTACCTCTGTGCCCGAGGGGGCGCGCGTCTACCGCCGCGCCAGTGCGAGGGTCGACACGTCCTGGCGATACGTTGGGAAGACGCCCCTCGACAGTCTGGCGCTGCCGAGCGGCCCGCCGTTCTCGCAGTTGATGGTGGTCAAGCCGGGGTTCGACACGGTCAAAGACCTCGTAGCCGCAGGCGACACGTCAAACTTCGAGCTGGATTCCGTCGGAACGCTCCCGCCCGGCATGGTGCGCGTGCCACGCGGCCCCGAGCACCTCCTTCTCTGGGGTCTCGACAACCTCCCTACGATCGAGCTGCCGACATACCTGATGGGCCGCTACGAAGTGACCAACCGCGAGTACAAACGGTTCGTGGACGCCGGCGCGTACGCGAATCGCGAGTACTGGCGGTTTCCCTTCGTGGACGGAAACGACACGCTGACGTGGAACGAGGCGATGGCGCGGTTCCGAGACCAGACCGGGCGGCCTGGCCCCGCCACGTGGGAAGCGAGCACGTATCCCACCGGCCAGGACGACTATCCGGCCACCGGCCTGAGCTGGTACGAGGCCGCGGCGTACGCCCGCTTCGCTGGCGCTGCCCTCCCGACGATCTTTCATTGGGCGCGGGCCGCCCGCATCAACTACAGCGCGGGGATCGTCCCGGAGAGCAACATCGACGGACGGCATTCCGGGCCGATCGCCGTCGGCTCGACCGACGCGATGGGCGCGTTCGGATTGTTCGACATGGCAGGGAACGCCCGCGAGTGGGCGTTCAACGAATCCGAAGGCGGGCAGCGGTACATCCTCGGTGGCGGATGGGACGACGCCGCCTTCGGTTTCTCTAGCGCGACGGCGGCGCGGCCGATGGACCGGTCGCCAATGAATGGACTTCGGCTTGCCAAGTACCTCACGCCCGACAGCACCTTCGTCGCCGCGGACCGGCTCGTCCAACGCCCCCAACGCGACTTTCGGAAGATTGCGCCCGTGTCCGACTCCGTCCTCGCGGCGTACCGGCGTGCATACGACTACGATCGGATGCCGCTCGACGCCGTCGTAGAACGGGTCGACAGCTCCGCGCGCGACTGGGTGAAGGAGCGCGTGACCTTCGACGCGGCCTACGGGCACGAGCGCGTGATCGCGTATCTCTTCCTGCCCAAGAGCGCGCGGCCGCCGTATCAAACCGTGGTGTTCTTCCCGGGCGACGGGACGCTGGGCGTGCGGTCGAGCAGCACGCTGCAGGGCATGTCACTAATCGACTTCGTCGTGCAGAGCGGTCGCGCCGTGATCTATCCCGTGTACAAGAGCACCTACGAGCGCGGCGACGGCCTTCCCAACTCCATGCCGGTCCCGACGAACTCGTACCGGGAACACGTGATCGACTGGGCCAAGGATCTCCGGCGCTCGATCGACTATCTCGCCACACGTGGCGACATCGACACAACCAAACTCGCCTACTACGGTTACAGTTGGGGCGGGCGGCTGGCCCCGATCATGCTGGCGGTCGAGCCGCGCCTCAAGGTGGCAGTGCTCAACGTGGCGGGCTTGCGCGCGCAGATGGGCTTCCCTGAAGTGGAACCCGTGTATTTCCTCCCGCACGTGACCGTCCCGGTGCTCATGCTGAGCGGCCGGTACGACTTCTACTTCCCCGTCGAAACCTCACAGAACCCGATGTTCGATCTCCTCGGCACGCCGCCGTCGCGCAAGAAGCACGTGATCGAAGAAGGTAGCCACTACGTGCCGCGGCCAGTGCTGATTAGAGAGACGCTCGACTGGCTCGACCGATACTTGGGTCCGGTGCAGCGGTGACCGTTACCATGTCGCCGGGACCATTGAGGACGATCCTGGGAGGCACGCCGAATCAGTCAGACTCGGCTGGTGCTGGCCCGACTCCTGGCACCTTGGAATCCGAATACCGCGTGGCGCAGAAGGCAGCGCCACCTGACACGCACCTATGGATTGTAGCTGTGCAAGAATGTGTGCAAGGTTGGAGTCACAAAGGGTGTGAAAGCCGCCGCTGACTTTCACACCCAGTGTGTACTTTTCCGCAAAAGTCCACCTCTATTGCGAAAATCGCTATCTATATGCTACGCCTTATAATCCTAGGGTCGCTCGATTAGATCCCCCGCCTTTCCGCTGCACCAGCACCTGTGACCCCGAAGCAGGAGAGCTTGCCCGATTTGCATGGTGATTCGGGCTGGCAGTGACAGGGTCAGTGACAGACGGGATGGACCGGTTTTCAAGACGGATTCGCCGTTGTCCCTGTTAGTCCCTGTAAGTCCGTAAGAGTACCTGTGAGTCCGATCTACGCGATTTCAGTTGTCCGCGTGAGTCATTGTAGGTCCCTGTACGTCCGTATAGGCGGGTAACAGTACGGGTAACACCCAAAGCGAAGCGCCCGGCGTGAACCGGGCGCCTGCGTTACGACTGGGTGACCTGCGCCTACGCGGCTGACGCAGGATACGAGCGGCTACTCCACCGGGATCTCCGTGAGGATGTTGTCGCTGTGCCCCGCAAAGCCCCATTCCTGATCCATGAATTCAGGAATCTCCGCGAACAGATCGTCGACCATGGTGCCGATCGCGCCCCAGTCGCTGGTTTCGGACATGATGTAGAGGGCTGTCTCCGGACCCCAGTGGTGCATAAACAGGCGAACGCTACTGTGCTTGCCGGTGTTCCTGAGAATCCGCACCCACTCGGAGAGTCGTTCGATTTCTTGGTTGATCGTCTGGTCTGGGCCCAGCTCGAACGACTCGATCACGAGGTAGTTCGTTTCCTGTACCTCGCTCACGGCCGATGCACGTCCTGCCATGAAGACCGTTGCCAGAATCACGATCGACAACACGGCGAGCAGAGAGAATCTCTTCACGAATCCACCTCCTGCATGGAGCGGGATATTCTGCCGTGAGGGAGGGCCCGGCACGGAGTCAGGTAGGGGCCGCGTTACGGGGGGGCACAACGTTCACATTATCATAGCCCGCGCTCTCGGGACCTGCAACTTTGGTGCGGCCCAACCATACAGAGCGGCGCTGGTATCGGTCCCCATAACCGGATCGCTCCAAGTCATCAGAACGAGTTACGGCGAGCTGTTACCCGTTCCGGTACCCGCGGGTGTCTGAGAGAGCTCCTGAGTCTCACGCAGGAGGGCGGCCCGACTTGCTAAGCCGTCTCGCCGGTCAGTGACAACCACAGTGTCTTGTCACTGTTTCTGACACTGTGGACCAAGCGAAGAGACGGCCCTGCTGTAACTTCCAGCAGGACCGTCCTTTCTGCCAGTCGGGGCGCGGGGATTTGAACCCCGGACCTCCTGAACCCCATTCGCGTGGCGGTACGTGCACTCACGTGCATACAGTTGCATTCACGCGCATTTCGGCAATTTCACCTCCGTACAGTCCCGCTCAATCCTCCTCAGTTTGTTACAGCTACGGTTACAGTTCTCGTGGCCAGAAGCGGTAGGCGCTGTCATTGACGCTGACACTGTCCGCCGCACCTACTGCGGCAGCCGCACCTCGAACTCGATGGCGGCCAGTTGCTCCGGCGACATGCCTATGCTCCTGAGGAAGGGGAGCCAGCGAGAGTCGTCGTAGACAGGCCGAAAGGACGGATTCACGGCGATCTCGCTCAGTCCGGCGTCCCGGTACTCGACCGCTATCTCAAGCCACGCGAAGGCCGAGTCGGCTTGGGCTCGATCCGCGAAGACGAACGCAATGTTGTAGGCCCACCCCTCGGCGTACGTATCGATCAACTGGCTCAGCGCCGCGTCGGACTCGGCCGATCGTCCGAGGGCGTGATTGACTACGGACAGTCCGATCAGCCGGTACGGCTCGTAGACTTCTGCTTCCATCTCTGCGAGAGCGCCTTCCAGCTCGCC
>JARRPS010000061.1:0-11700 GCA_037382625.1 Gemmatimonadota bacterium
CAACAATAGGACTTTCGAGTCGCGTGGCAATGTTTCCGGCAGCCCTGTCCGCGGATCACCCTTGGAAGAATCGTACCACGAATCACTCCAGCGGCCGCTGCTGACCCGTTTCCGTGAAATGCAGGATCACCTTCGTGATTCCGTCCGGTGCGGTTCCCGAAGAGCCCGTTCTTCCCAGAATCGCGTCTACCGCCTCGCGATACACCTTCCCCTGGACCCGATACCGATCGACGAGGGAATCGGTCCCCCCTTCACCCACCCGATCCGTCTTGAAGTCCACAATCAACGGCGCGGTCACGACACCACTCGCATCGCTCCGCGACGGGATGAAGAGATCGATTCTTCCCAGTCGCCAATCATCCGGACCGGCGAAGTGAACGAAGGTCATCTCGCGGTGATGTTCGGAAGCGACCCATTCCTGCCAGGCGTCGCTGGCGAGCAGAGTCTCGATCTCCGATCTCAGTCGGTCGTGAGCCCGAGCCGACCGCACGCCGCCGTGAGAGCCGGCGTCCTCCTCGCCGAGTCCCCCGATCATTTCGTCGAGCAGTTCTTCCAGGTCTCCGTCGATTCGCTCGAGTACTTCGTGGATGATGGTCCCCCGCACCCTGCCGGGCATGACCGGCGGTTCCGCCAGGCTCCCGACTCCGGGGGAAACCCGAGCGTCGAAGCTTCCGACCGGCGTCACTCCGTGATGATACAGGAGTCGCCACGCCTCCGGATCCCGACCGGCCAGCGCGAGTTCCGTCGCCGATCGAAGCCTCGCCGCGACCGGGGTTTCGGTCGGCATGACGGTCGCCGGGGTCTCGCCCTGTGCGGGCACCGAGAGCCAATCGAGCGTCAGTGGCGCCTCCGAGAATTCCGATTGAATCGGCTCGACCTGTCGCCACACTCTCACCGGAATCCCCGGATCGGTGGCGAGTGAGTCCTCTTCGGTTGCAGAGCTCGTATGGTGGTTCGCGGCGCTCAGCAGATTCAGTTGCCCCGCCTCGTCGGCGGGAGGCTCGTTCAGGCCGAAGGCGTCCAGCTGACGGCCCGTCCCGGTTCCCGGATCGTCGGACTCGGATGCTCGGAACGGAGTGCGTGCACTGTCCGTCGATGCGATATCCGCAGGCCGATCCACTTCACCGACTCCGGCACGAAACAGGGCCCTGGCCACCCATGCCGCGTGCCCTCCCGGATCCTCTGCGGGCGCCGCGATGAGCAGACGATCCCGGGCTCTCGTGAGCGCCACGTAGAGGAGTCGCATCGACTCGGCTTTCTCCGTGAGAACACGCTTCTCGACCGCCCGCTGCGAACGGGCTCCTCTCTGCTTGCTCGGGGGCAGAAGGATGGGACCCAGCACCGGGTCCAGCCAGCTTTCCCAGCGGCCCGGCGCTGCGGCTCGCCCCCCGTCGTCGGCGCCGGCGACGGCCACGACAGGCCACTCCAGTCCCTTTGCCCCGTGAATCGTGCTCAGAAAGACGGCTCCCTCCGCCGCAGCCGGCGAATTCGCTGTTTCGAGCTCTCCGCGGCGGCCTCCCGCCGCCTGGTCCCAGGCCTGAAGGAAATCCGCCAATGAGAGGAATTGAAACTGGCCCAGGAGGAGCCGCAGCCGGTCGAGATTGGCAACGGATTCCCGGCAGCCCGGCCTCAGTCGCAGATGAAGGCGATAGCAGCTCCGGTCGAGCAGCGTATCGAGCAATTCTGCTGGCTCTGCCCTTCCCGTCAGGGCGCTCACTTCGTGAATCGCATCCAGACCTCTCCGCAGTGCGAATCGCTCGGTGGAGTCGACCATGGGATGCTCGGGTGCTCCAAATGACTCGATTCCTCCGTTCTCCACGGCCTCCAGCCAGGACTCGGCTCGATCGAGAAGGCTTCGCCCGTCGATCGAAGGATCGAGCTGGATGCGCGCGATCACCTCATCTCGAAGTCCGATGAACGGCGAACGCAGGAAGGCGAAGGCACGGAGATCGTCGAGCGGATTGTCGGCGAGGCGCAGGGCATTGATCGCGTCCAGGACCTCTTGCCGCTCCGCCAGTCCCCGCGAGGAGGCATTGTACGTGGGGATCCCCCGCTCGCGCAGCGCGGCCTCGACCAGGGACAGGGTCTCGGCCCGGGCTGCGAGAACTGCGATATCGTCGGCACGCAGCGACCGGTCCCCTTCGATCCCTCCCCCTGGCGCTCCGGGATTCCGGCCCAGCAGCCGGGCGATCCTCCCCGCCAGCAGGGCCGCCCCGTGCTCGTTGCGGTCTGCCTTCTTCAGGTCGGGCGGCGTGGCGAGCCAGTCCACGCCCGCGGCCCCCGACGCCTCCCTTCCGGGTACCAGACGATCGTACCGAACCACGGCAGCTCGATCGAACGGTTCCAGCGCCGATCCGGCGGCACCGAACGCCGGGGCGCACGCCTCGTTGACGAGTTGGACGAGCACAGGATCCGACCGGAAATTCCGGCTCAGTTTCAGGACGGCGCCGTGCTCTGCAAGGCGACTCTCGACTTCGTTCCAGACTCGGACGTCCGCATTTCGGAATCCGTAGATGCTCTGCTTCGGGTCACCGACCAGGAAGAGCGGCACGTCTTCGTCGTCACCGGGAGAGGGACCCTCCAGGCCGCCGATGGCGAAGGCGATGTCCCGCTGCGCCGAGTCGGTGTCCTGAAACTCGTCCACGATCAGCAGACGGAACCGCCGCCGGACCGACTCCAGCTCCCGCTGCGCCGAGTCGGTGTCCTGAAACTCGTCCACGATCAGCAGACGGAACCGCCGCCGGACCGACTCCAGCGCGGGAACGAACCGTTCCCGCGAGAGCAGACGTCTCACGTCGAGTATCAGGCTGTCGAAGTCGCGGCGGTTCTCTCGCTCCAGCAGCGTCAGCCAGCGACCGAGCACGCGATACGCCAGCCTGTATACGGCCGTCATGTGCGCGAGGTGACGTGCCTCCGCGTCGCGCACTCCAGGGTCGTGTTCCGATTCCGGATCCCCGGATGTGGAGAAGATCCGCGGATCCAGATGAAGTTCGGCGATCTGCGTGCCCGACGGTGCTTCCTCGGGCGCAAGGCACCACCGATCGAAGCTCTCCCGGTTCCAGCGAAGCTCGTCCAGAGCCCGGCGGACGAGTCCCGTCACGGAGGTCCCGAACTCGCCATACGGGTCGAGAGGGGCATCCTTCAGAATCTCGACCACGTCCGATTCCCCCCGGTCGAGGGCCTCGAGGATCGTCTCCCGAATCAGTTCCCCAAGGCGCAACGACGCCTCGCGAGCGTCCATGACTCGGAATGACGGATCGATGTCGAGGCGAAGGGCGTGTTGACGGAGGATGTCGCCGCAGAAGGCGTGGATCGTGCCCACGAAAGCGCGGTCGATCCCACCGCGAGCGACACCGTTCGCCTCCAGCGCCTCGGACAGCTTGCGCCGGAGATCCCGGGCGGCCTTCTCGGTGAAGGTGATCGCCGCGATTCGGGAAAGATCACAGGGATCGGCGCAGGGAGAGACCGGACCGTCCTCCGCTTCGCCGATGTCGAAACCGAGGCGCCAGAGGATCTTGCCGACGACGGTCGAGGTCTTCCCCGGTCCCGCGTTCGCCGCGAGGAGCACGTGTCCGCTCTCGCAGATCGCCGCGTGCTGCTCCGCGGTCCAGCGCTCAGTCATCTTCCGGGGCCTCCCCGGAGGACTCGAACCTGTGACCCTCCCGGAACTGTGCCGAGGTGCGTGTCACGTCGCTGCCAACCTCCCAGGCGCCGAGTGACTGGGAGGCGGCCAGGATCGGTTCGAACCGGCCGCCTCGGACCCGCTCCGGAATCGACAGAGCGAAGGCCAGCACGGAATCCGCCTCGTCTACCGTAAGCCGCGACCCGTTCGCCGTCGCTTTCGTGATCGAACGATATGCGCCCCAGGTCACCTTTCCTTCGACGTCGGAGAGCCGGGAAGCCGCACAGAGATAGATCGCCGTCTGCAGAACGGAGCCGTCGCGGTAGCCCGCCGCACGTGGATATCCGCCCCATTTGTAATCCAGAACCCTCAGCTCCGTCCCGTTCTTACCGGGCTTCGCATCGAGCCGATCGATTCGACCGCGGAGCCTCATTCGCTGTTGACGTCCCCACAGGTCCGCACCCCCCAGTTCGAAGGGCTCGCCCCCCTCCCCTCCGAAAGCGAGCTCGAACCGGACGGGCCAGGAGCCGTCTTTCCCGAGCCGCGGCAGCTCTCGCTCGAGAAAGGCTCGAACCGATTCCACGATCTGTTCGCGGGTCACGCGCCAGAGAGCGGGCTCGCCGAGCCAGCGGTCCTCCGCGGCTTCCGCCTCGTCGAGCGCCGCGCTGGCGACCGTCTCGAACAGGTCGAGGACTTCGTCGGTGAGTTCTTCCGGTCGCGCATCTCCCAGTCTGCGGAAGAAGCGTTCGAGGATCGCGTGAGCCAGGGAGCCCCTGCTGGCGGGAGACGTCGTGTCCTCGGCCTCATCGCTGGCCCGCAACCCGAGCACCCTGTCGAGAAAGTAGTCGAACGGCCGGCGACCATACTGCTCGAGCTGGCTCGCAGACCAGGTGTACGATTCCCCGAACCGCTCGTCGAGGTGCCGAAGAACGATCGGGTCGCGGACGAGTCCGTTCCACGGATTCGGTCGCATCGAGGGACGAGCGCTCTCCGGCTGGAGGGCATTGTCGTCGAAGGAACCCGATCTGAGTTCTTCGCTCCACGCCGAGAGAACCGCATGACGCAGCGCAGCGGGATCCACGGACCCGAACGGGCCGCCCCCGCCGGATCGAACGTGTCGCTCCAGCCGCTCGGCATCCGTCTCCAGCTGTCTCGCCTTGCTGAATCGATCTGCGTCGAGAGCGCCGTGAGCCGCGTCTGCTTCGATCGACGAATCCGACCATGAAACGGTCTGGTTTGGAATCAGAAGAGAGGGCGTCAGCACGTGTCCTTCCGGACTCATTGCCCGGCAGGAGAAGGTGACCGAATCGAGTGAGGTGACCGCCGTCCACAACGCCACTTCCCGTCTCAGGGCATCGTCCCTCGAGCTGACCGGCAGGCCCAGCTCCTTCAGCTGGAGAATCTCCGGCTCGGAGAACACCCCCCGGTTCGTCCAGGGTTGAGGGAAGACCCCGTCGTTGGCATGTACCACGAAGGCGTGACGGTAGGCGCCCAGAGCCGCTTCGTGAGCCTCGAGCACCTGTACGCCGCGGGACTCGGGCGTCGTGAGTGCGATCTCGTTCGATTCGAGCAGCCGTCGGAGTCGGTCGAACCACTCCGTTGGCCCGAGCGCGTCTTCGGCTCTACCGAGTCCACGCCATTCCCGAAGCAGCTCTCGCAGGGCCTCCACGCCTCGCTGGTCTGCGCGCACGAGGTCGTAGCGCCCGACCGGCACCTCCGACAGGCGACGGCGAAGTTCGAAGCGTCTGCCCTCCAGGACGTCGAGGGTCAGGTCGATCCACTCTCGCTCGGTCCGGGTTGCCGAGAGAGGTCCGATCTGATCTACCAGTGCCTCGAAGGCGGCCAGGTCATCGGCGAGGTGTCGAGGCCCGATTCCCTTGAGCTTCAGCCTTCTCCGACCGGGTTCGTCCGCCGCGGCGACGGCCAGGCTTCGGAGCGCCTCGGACCAGGGTCCGAGACCGCGTATCCGACGCTCACCGGCGATGAAGTCGAAGGGCCGGAGATCGATCCCGGCGCGGAAGAACGGGCTGGCCAGGAGCTGTCGAAGCGATCCGTAATCCCAATCCTGCGCCGCGCCGCGGAACAGGAGGAGGAGAGCGCGCAGCGCGGCGATGTCGGCGAGAACCCACCGCGCGCGGGAGGTGCTCGGAACGCCGGCCTCGTCCAGCGCCCCGACGATCCTGCGGGTGTCTTCGCCGCCCGAGCGGGCGATCACCGCGATCTCGTGCGGCCTCACGTCACCGACCATGAGGAGTTGCTTGACCCGTGCAGCCACCCAGTCGGCCTCGGAGGTAGCGTCCGGAGCCTCGTACAGTGTCGGTCGGAATCGCGCCCGATCGGCTGGAGCGAGCCGATGCTCTTCGGCATCCGGCATGAGCTCGCTCCACTCCGACGGCCCCGGCTCGTCGATCAGGTAGAGAACGACTTCCACGTCGGGCTGGCTGGCGAGAGCTTGAAAGAGCGCCCGGCGGCCTCTGAGCCCGGTGAGTCCATATACGTGAAGTCGCCCGGCACCCCGGAGGGCGGACGGCAGTTCCCCACCGAGAATCCGTCGAGCCACCAGAGCGTGAATCGATCGGGGGTCGAAACGGTCCAATCGATCCAGTTCCCCGAGAAACTCCCGGTACGTCTCCGAGACCCATCGATTGCGGCGAACGGCGAACTCGTCGCCGTTCAGCCGGGAAAGAGCGGCATCGAGTGAACTCGGCGTCACCCCTTCAGGAAGCAGTTCACTGAGCAGAGCATCGATCGCGTGTGATCCGGCCGGGCCGCGATCCGGTCGCCCGGAACCCAATCCGGCCCGGCGGAATTGGCGGGCCGCGATCCGGTTCACGAGTAGGCGACCGGTCAAATGACCGATGGGTCGCTGACGGATGCCGAAACGCTCCGGCAACTCGGAGAAGAAGGAGACGGGTGGCGAAAGCCATCCCGGAAGGCCTCGACCCGCCGCGGCCTCGAACAGGGCGTCTCGCGCGCCTCGATGGGCGAGCCAGATCTGTGACGGGAACCCTCGGGGACCCCGGACATCTCCGATCTCCGCGAGAAAGTCATCGCGGCAGCGACCCCACAACTCGGCCGTGGAATCCGACCTCAGCATCGTAAGCGGCATTCGGAAGTATACCCGACCCTCCCGACAGTGAAAACGTCGATCCGTCTCCGCCCGAAGCGGAGGCATGGCCGCTACGGCGTGGCAGTGGCGGATCGCCATACTTGGCGAGTGAATCCGAGGGTTCGCGAGTCGGATGCCCTCCGCTCGAGATCGTATCGATCCCCTCCTTCCCGGTTTTCTGGATTCGAATCGGAGCGCAGTTCTGCGACGAATCCCTCCGCGACGGTGTGCGCAGGTCCGAGGGCCATGGAATCATCGGCAGCGGGTCTGGTATTTGCACGCACTCCGCGGATCGAGTGCGTCCGGGCGGGGGGACGGCCGGAGTCCCATCCCCCTCTCTTGGCCGTGATCCACGTTCCTGCCCGATCACGAACACCCGGGGGAATCGGCTCCAGACTGCTGAAGGAGAACGAACGATGCAGAGAAGTATTCTGCTGGCGCTGACACTCAGCTTCGTGTTCGTGGGCAGTAGCCAGGCCCAGACCATTTTCGACCGGGCCTGGGGCGTCAAGGCCGGCGTCTCCGTGGCCAAGGCTGACATTGGCGACATCAGTGAGACCTTCGACCGGAGCAACCGGACCGGATTCGCCGGCGGGCTCTTCCTCCATCAATACTGGGGTCTCGTGGGGGCCCAGGCCGAGGTCAATTACATCCAGAAGGGCTCGAAGTTGAGCTTCCCCACGGCAGGTGAGGAAGAGACGAAGCTCGACTACCTCGAACTGGCCGGACTACTGAAGGTCGGAATTCCTCTCGGGATCGTGCGTCCCAGCGTGTTCGGTGGTCTCGGCTTCGACATCAAACTCTCCTGCAACTCTCCCGAAGAGCCCTGCGACGATATCAAGAGTACCGACTGGATCGGGATCTTCGGTGGTGATTTCGCCGTCTACCTCGGTTCCTTCTCGATCTTCGGCGATGCCCGCTACAACCTCGGTCTGTCGAATATCTTCGATGATCCAAGCGGTATTCTCGACGTCAAGAACCAGGGCTGGACCTTCCAGGCGGGCGTGGGCTTCCCGATCGGCTGATTTCGACGACCAACGTGGCGGCGCCTCGAGCGTCGCCCGCGGCGTGAAGCGACTCTTCGGGCCCGCGGATCTCATCGATGCGCGGGCCCGGTCGCTTCTCACGCCATCCGGCGGAGCACGTTCTCGACCTCGCGCCGCACGGCAGGCGGCTCCAGCACCACGGCTTCGGGGGCGTGCAGCAGGACGTGACGCACCACCCAGCCGGGATCGGCGACGCGGAAATCGACGAAGACCGCTCCGTCGGTTCCCTCCCGGACCGGACCCTTCTCGCGGACCCAGTCGCTGACCGAGGATGAGTACCGGACGGTCACGGGAACGGTCTCCGTCGCCAGAAACACGCGTCCCCCGTCGAGATACGCCTCGTAGTCCAGGTCCCCGGGTGGATCGAATTCAGTCTCCTTCACTTCCGCCTCGATCACCCGATCGAGCCGGAACACCCGGATTTCCCCGCTCCGGCCACATCGTCCGATCAGATACCAGACGCCGTTGCCGTAAGCGATCCGGTAGGGATCGACATCGCGTTCGGACGGGTCGGGATCGTTCGAGCTCAGGTACCGGATCCGGCAGGTCCTTCGCTCGGCGATCGCCCCATCGAAGAGTCGTCGGAAGCCGTCCGGATCGCCTCCGTCTTCGAGCGAGAGACGGGGGAAGAAGTCGGAAGCCGAGCCGGATGCGATCCCGGCATCGAGGCGAGCCGCGAGATCGAGCAGTTCCCTGCGCTCCCCCTCCGGTCTTCCGGTGGCGGCAGCCCTGAGGGCGAGACTCAGCGCGAGCATCTCCCGGGTCGTCAGAGCGGGCGGGCGATCGAACTTCTGGCTGGAGGCGACCCTCACCCGGTTCCGGTCGATCTCGATTCGAATGTCATCGGCCCACCCCGCCGGGTGGTAGTCCTCGCGGGTCACGATCAGCTGGAGGTCGTCGAGCAGATTCTCCGAGCTACGCTCGAGTCGCTCTTCCGCCTCGGAGAGCCCGATCCCTTCGGGACGGGATGCGAGAGCCATCAGTTCGAGCAGCCGACAGAGTAGATCGACAGCCGTCTCAGGCATCCGCGCCTCCCTCCGCTTCGTGGACCGCGAGCGTTGCGCGGGCCAGGTCGCGGACCCGGACGGCGAGTTCCGGCGGGTCGATCACCCGGGCCTCGCCCCTCCGGCTCAGGATCCAGCGAAGGAACGGATCCACCTGCTGGACCCGGAAGGCCCGAACGCTCGACCCGTCTTCTTCCTCCCGCACCAGTTCGCCCATCCGGTTTCGATCCGCCCACAAGGAGATCGGGAACTCGAAGCGAACGAGCGCGCGCAGAGAACCCTCGTCCGACGGGCCGAGTTCCCAGGCGGCTCGATCGCGATACGAAGCCAGCGAGAAGTCCGCCGGTATCTCGAAGTCGGGCGTACGGGGGGACCTCGGATTCACGACCGGTTCCTCCATCCGGTCTACTCGGAAAAGGCGAAGGTCCTCGCGGTCTTCGTCGTGGCCGACCAGGTACCAGTGTCCCTGCTGGAAGAAGAGACCGTACGGACGCACCCGTCTCTCGGTCGGCGTCCCCCGGTACACGCCATGGTAGGCAAAGGCCAGTCGCTTGCGACGCAGCAGCGCATCCGTGATCGACCGGTTGCGTTCCGTGAGTTGCGCAGTGCCCGCGCGGTCCGCGAACAGGACCGGCTCGCCAACCGGCGGGGGCGCGAGATCGAAGCTCAGCTTGCGCCAGGCTCCGCGTGCCTCATCGACGAGCGGGAAGCCCGGCAATTCGGTAACCGCCGCGAGCGCCTGGAAAGCCGTGGCCGATTCGTCGCTCGAGAGCTCGAGGCTCGGCGCTCCCCGGGGCGGTCTGTCGCCGACGGCCTCGGCTACGATCCGCAGGTAAGGCAGCTGGAAGTCTTTCCGCTTGAGCTGGTACGCGTCGATCCGGGTCGCGCCGTAGTCGACCTCCATCTTCACGGACTCGATCGGGATCCCGGCCTCCCGGAGCTCGTCCTTGTCTCGCTCGAACATCCGGCGAACGCTGTCACGGATGGTCTTCGCCTGAGCGTCGTCCGCCTCTTCGTCGGCGGCTCGCAGTCGCTGCGCGTAGGCGGGGACCTGTTGCATGATCCGCTCGACGGTCACCGGATAGCGACAGCCCACGAGATAGGCGATGAGATCCAGCCACCGCCGCGTCTTTCTGATCTTGCTCGATTCCACTCCAGTCTCCCTCGTCGCCCCTTCCGTCAAACGCGCGAGCGCAATTTGGCCCGCACGATCCGCACGAGGAGCCCTTCACACCCGATTCCCAGGACCATCTGGCGCAAGCGTCCCATCTCTTCCCGCGCGACCGTTCGCTCGTGGGCGGCCGGATTCCGCAGATCGAGAATCGGTTCCAGCTGGGCCGGAAGTTCGCCTTCCAGCCACCGCCAGTCATGTGACAGCGCCGTGCGCAGCGGCTGGCGGATCTTCTCCTCGGCCTTGAGCAGGTGCCGCAGGGTCCCGAGAGTCTGATGCGGAACGGAGTCCCCGAGATCGAGAAGCGCGGCGCCCGCCCAGACTTCCCGCTCGGTCGTCGCGGCTCGCGCCAGCAGACGTCGCAGCGAGGGAAACAAGAGTGCGTTGAGCTCGGTCTCGACTGCCTTGGTCATCTCGAGCGCCGATCCCGAGAAATCGAATCCGGGATCCCCACGCCGGGCTCGAAAGACCGCCTCGGCGGTGGTCAGGAACGTGCGTGACGACGGCTCCAGAGCATCCCAGATCTCGTGACCGAGCAGGTTGTCTCTGAGCTCTGCCGACAGCCGCTCCGTCTCGCCCTTCAGTTCGGCATCGCGCTCGGCCCAGCGTCTACCCTCGGTGAGAGCTCCGACATCCGAAAACCATCGAGCGCCGTCATTCCGTGTCACGATCAGCGGCAGGTCGACGATCCCCCCATAAAGGGACACCGGGCGGTCGTGGTACCTCACGTTCCTCAGGCGCTTCAACTCTTCGATCGTGGCGGGCGGATCGGCAGCGACCAGGCGGCGGATGTCCCAGATCCGGAACCAGAAGTCCGTCTCGTGCCCGTCGTAATAGCCGGGCATGTGGTCTCTCTCGTCGGGAAACTCCCTCAGAACGTCATCGGCGGTTATCTCGACGACATGGGCGACATACAGCGAACTGTAGTCGGTCAGGTAGAGATGCGTTTCCACCCCCGAGGCCACCTGGTCCGCGATCGAGAGCACATCCTCTGCGTGCGGCAGCGGAGCCTGTCGATTGGGCGAACGGAGCTTCGCCCACCAGACGTACACGTCGTCTTCCTCCACGCGGCCATGAAGCCGGGCCTGTGCCCAGCGCAGGAAGACCTCGAGGTGTCTGTCCATCGCGTCGTCGGCATAGGAAGGGTTCCAGACGCTCAGGAGGTGCCGCGCAGGTGTCACATCGTCCATCGTGGCTCGCCGGGTGATCGGGGTTGACGCCGCACGTGACTCGCCCGGGGCGAGCCACCCGAAGATTCCCCGTAAGGATAGACGGCCCCTCCGACATCCGAAAGCCGGAGGTTCGCGAGCAGGCCCGCCCGCTTCGTTCAGCCTGACCGGCCCCCGATTACCGGACTGGAGTCGTCAGCCTACCGATGAGCGGGCGAAAGTGTCGCACGCATCGAGTTCCCCCGCCTGAAACCCGGTCGCCAGCCAGTAGGCCCGCTGCTCCGAGCTGCCATGTGTGAACGACTCCGGCCGCGCCGCGCGACCCGCCTGTCGCAACAGCCGATCGTCCCCGATGGCGGCTGCCGTCTCGAGGCCTTCTTCGAGATCGCCGTCGTCCAGGAGCGGCACCCCGCTGATGCGCAGCTCGCGTTCGTTCGCGTGATTGGCCCACACCCCGGCATAGCAGTCGGCCTGCAGTTCGAGCAGAACGGAGAGGGCGTTCGCATCGGCCCGGTTTCGCGCCGCGCGCTGGGCCTGCTGGACCCGTGCGGAGGTGCCGAGAAGATTCTGCACGTGGTG
>JARRPS010000062.1:0-9042 GCA_037382625.1 Gemmatimonadota bacterium
GCGATCTTCAGCCGCTGCGCCTCGCCGCCCGACAGCGTCGTGGCCGACTGGCCGAGCCGGAGGTACCCGAGTCCGACGCGCTGGAGCTGCCAGAGGGCCTCGCCGAGCCGGTCCTGTCGGACGAAGAAGCGGATCGCCTCATCCACCGTGAGGTCGAGAACCTCGCGGATGTTCTTCCCGCGGAAGCGGATCTCGAGGACCTCCGGCTTGAATCGCGCGCCCCCGCAGACTTCGCAGGGAACCGAGACGTCGGCGAGAAAGACCATCTCCACCACCTCCTCGCCCGCTCCCTTGCAGGCCTCGCACCGCCCCCCGGAGACGTTGAAGCTGAAGTGTCCGGGCCCGTACTCCCGTCTGCGGGACTCCGGCTGGTCCGCGAACAGCTTTCTGATCTCCGCCCAGCCCTTGATGTATGTGACCGGGTTCGAGCGGGGCGTCCGTCCGATCGGACTCTGATCCACCAGAATCACGTCGCTGAGTCCATGGGTGCCGGTCAAAGACTCCCACCGACCCGACGCCTCACCGAGGTGCAACCGGGCCGAGGAGGTTCCGAGAAGATCGGCTTCGAGGGCGCGGTAGAGCAGGTCGTGGATCAGCGTCGACTTTCCGGACCCGGATACGCCGGTCACCACGGTCAGGGCACCGAGCGGAATCCGAAGCTCGAGCCCGCGGACGTTGTGAAGGGTCGCGCCGCGGAGCACGAGCCAGCCGCCGGATTCCGGGTCGAAGCGCCGGCGTCGAGGTCGGCTCCCTCCCTGCAACGCTTCGCCGGTCGCGGTCCCGGCCGCCAGCAGTGCCTCCCAGTCGCCCTCGAACACCACCGCACCCCCGTGTTCGCCGGCGCCGGGCCCGAGCTCGATGATCCGATCGGCGACCCTGAGCACCGCCGCATCATGCTCCACGACGAGCACCGTATTCCCGCGGTCGCGCAACCGCCGGAGGACCGTCAGGAAGCGCTCCGCGTCCCGTGGATGCAATCCGATCGTGGGCTCGTCGAGCACGTAGAGAGTGTCCACGAGTCGGCTTCCGAGGCTTCCCGCCAGCCGGATGCGCTGCATCTCGCCTCCGGACAGTGAGCGGGCCTGGCGACTCGCGGTGAGATACCCGAGGCCGACTTCGCGCAGGAAGGAGACCCGATCCCGGATCTCTTCGAGCACCGTGTCCGCGACCTCGCTCTCGAAACGGGACAACGGAACCGCTTCGAGCCATCCGGCGAGGGCATCGAACGTCAGATCTGCGACGTCGGCGATCGTCTCGGTGCCGATCCGGATGTTCAGCGCTTCCGGCTTCAGCCGGGCCCCACCGCAGGATGGGCATCTCTTCGGTCGCTGGTACTGCCGGAGAAAGACCCGGATATACTGCTTGTAGCGCTTGCGCTCCCGGCCGCGGAGAAAGGGGAAGACTCCCTCGAACTCCCCGCTTCCGTGAAGCAGCTCCTCGCGCAGGGAATCAGGAAGCTCGCGCCAGGGCGCATCGACATCGGCACCCCGACGGGCCGCGAGGTCCAGGAGCGCCGCACGCTCCTTCCGGTAGCGGGGCTTGGTCCACGGATCGATCGCTCCTCCGGCCAGAGAACGATCGCGGTCCGGCACGATCAGATCGAGATCGTATTCGAGAACGGCCCCGAACCCGTTGCAGGTGTCGCAGGCCCCGACCGGGTGGTTGAAGCTGAAGAGGAGCGGGGTCGGCTCGGGAAACTCGCGGGAGCAGCGGCTGCAGCGAAAGCGCTCGTTGAAGGGGAGATGGCGCTCCACGCTGAGATCCCCGTCGGAAGCGCGATCCACGATCAGCACCTCGGCGTGACCATGACTCTCGGCGAAGGCACCGGCGAGGGCCTCGGAGACCCGCTCCCGATTTTCCGGAGTGACGGCCAACCGGTCGACCACCACCAGCACTTCGTCCGCCGCCGTCAGGGGCAGGTTCGGGTCGTCCTCTCCCTCCGGATCGAGGTGGTGCTCCCTCCCGTCCGCCACGACCCGGACGTATCCGCGTGCCCGGAGCTGATCTCCGGCCGAGGACGGATCGAGACCCTCGCGACCGGTCCACGGGAAGGTCACGTACACGCGCGTACCCGGCGGCAGGGCCATCACGGCATCGGTCGCCGATGCGACGGTGTCGGGCACCACCCGGATGCCGCACTCCGGGCAGTGGGTGTGACCGACCCGGCTCCACAGAAGACGGAGATAGTCCCAGACTTCAGTGACCGTTCCGACGGTCGATCGGCTCGTCTGCACCGTGTTGCGCTGGTCGATCGCCACGGAGGGCCGGATGCCGTCGATCCGATCCACCGCCGGTTTCGGCATCCGCTCGAGGAATTGCTTGGCGTAGGTGGAGAGCGACTCGACGTACCGTCGCTGACCCTCCGCATAGAGCGTGTCGAAGGCGAGGCTCGACTTGCCCGATCCGCTCGGCCCGGTCACGACCGTGAGATCGCCGTGGCCAATCTCGACGTCGATCGCCTTCAAGTTGTTCTGCCGCGCGCCTCGCACGCGAATCGCCGATTCCATGGCCCGATGATGGACGGCGGTGGCCGGGGGCGTCAAACTCCGCGCCGCTGGAATGGTGAACGGGGCACAGGTATCTTCCGGCTCCATGGCCAGCCACGCCCCCGAGGGGCCGATCCGCGAAGAAGAAGCGCTCGGAAGAGCATACGACGGCCGCCTGATGCGCCGGCTTCTTTCATACCTGGGCGCCTACCGGCTTCAGGTAGCGGGTGCCGTGCTGATGCTGATCGCGGCATCCGGGCTGGAACTGGTGGGTCCGTGGCTCACCAAGATCGCCCTCGACCGCGCCGTGCCCACCGCTGACACCGATCTGCTCGGCACGCTCGCGGCGGTCTTCGTCGGATCGCTGCTCGCCGCAGCAGCACTCGAATATCTGCGCACGCTGCTCACCACCTGGATCGGTCAGAAGGTGATGCTCGACATCCGTGGTCAGGTATTTTCCCGGCTGCAGAGACTCGAGCTGGCCTTCTTCGACCGGAACCCGGTCGGGCGGCTGATGACACGCGTCACGAGCGACGTGGAAGTCCTCAACGAGATGTTCACGTCGGGCGTGGTGACGATCTTCGGCGACATCTTCACCATCGGCGCGATCGTCACCGCGATGTTGTTGCTCGACTGGCGGCTCGCACTGGTCTCATTCGCCGTGCTGCCGCTCGTGTTCTTCGCCGCCATGATCTTCCGTCGCAAGGTACGGTCCGCCTACCGCGACATACGGACCCGGCTGGCCCGGATCAACGCATTCCTGCAGGAGCGGATCACCGGCATCGGGGTCGTGAAGCTGTTCGGACAGGAACGACCCACGGCGGAGCGATTCAGCCGGATCAACGAGAGTCATCTGCAGGCCCATCTTCGCTCGATCACCTACTATGCCCTGTTCTTCCCGGTGATCGAAATTCTCACTGCCGTCGCGGTCGCACTGATTCTCTGGTACGGGGGGCTGCGCGCTCTCGAGGGTACGATCTCGATCGGGGTGATCGCGGCTTTCCTCCAGTACGTACGACGATTCTTCCGACCGATCCAGGATCTTTCGGAGAAGTACAACATCCTCCAGAACGCGATGGCCAGTTCGGAGCGGGTGTTCCGGCTCCTGGACCAGGTTCCGGCGATCGAGGAACCCGAGAACCCCGTCGAGCCGGGCGAGATCGAGGGCAGGATCGAGTTCCGTGACGTCTGGTTCCGCTACCCGAAGCCGGCATCGGACGATGAGCTTCCGGATGACGACGACTGGGTGCTCCGGGACATTTCGTTCACCGTGGAGCCCGGTGAGCGTATGGCGATCGTGGGAGCCACGGGCGCCGGAAAGTCCACGATCGTGAACCTGCTGTTGCGCTTCTACGATCCTCAGCGGGGCCAGATCCTGCTCGACGGCATCGATATCCGTAACCTGTCTCTGGAGACGTTGCGCGGCTCCATGGGGCTCGTCCTTCAGGATGTCTACCTCTTCTCTGCGAGTGCGGCGGAGAACATCTCCCTCGGCCGGACGTCGATCGAAGAAAACGCGATCGTGGAAGCGGCCGATCGGGTCGGAGCGGACCCGTACGTCAGGCGACTTCCCGGCGGATATCAGCAGGCCCTCGGCGAGCGAGGAAGCAGCTTGAGCGTGGGCGAACGCCAGCTCCTCAGCTTTGCCCGCGCCCTGGCAGGCGCACCGCGGATACTACTTCTGGATGAGGCCACGAGCTCGGTCGACTCCGAGATCGAGGCCCAGATCGACGTGGCGCTGGAGGCACTGATGCGCGGGAGGACGAGTCTGGTCATCGCACACCGCCTGTCGACCGTTCAGAACGCCGACCGCATTCTCGTGCTTCACCACGGTGAGATCCGGGAGACCGGGACCCACGAGGAGCTGCTGGAGGTTGAGGAGGGACTCTACGCCCGTCTTTACCGGCTCCAGTTTGCCTCCACGGAGGCCGCGTGAACGATCTGGTCGCGGCGATTCTCGAGCTCGACACGCGCCTCATGCTGCTCGTGTTCCTGCTCGTGCTGGACGGTTGGGCGATCTGGCTCATCGCCAAGGCCCGCCCACCGCTGAAGGAGGGTGTGCTCTGGAGCGCGATCGTGCTTCTGTGCCCGATCGTCGGCTGTCTCTTCTGGTATGCCCTGGGACCGAAGCCCCTCAGCGGGACCTCTGCGTCCGGCGGCTGAGCCCGAGGGCCATCAACTCCTCGACGAGCGTGGCATTGGCCCGGGCGGCCCCGGCGCCGCTTTCCACGTAAGCCCGCGCCGCCGCTCCGGCAGCCACCCGACGTTCCCGGTCTTCGACGTACGCGAGAATCTTCTTCGTCGCGTCCCGCCGAGTCACCACCTCGGCGCCCCCTCTCGTGAGCAGGTCGTCCGCTTCGCGACGATCGTGCAGCGGGCCGAAGAGAACAGGGAGTCCGGCTGCCGCAGGCTCGATCACGGAGTGCAGACCCGTGGCGTCGAACGCTCCGCCCACCAGTGAGAGATCCGCCTCCAGATACAGATCGGCCAGCCGACCGACGGTGTCCACGACCAGCGGCAGATCCGAATCCTCTTCGGGCGTCCGGCCGATTCGGGACCAGCGTCGCGGCCTCCGGCCCCAGGCGTCCCGGCACGCTCCGTCAATGCGATCCAGCGCCTCCTCCGAGGGTTCATGCGGAACCAGGACGAGATCCAGCGGAGGGCCGATCGCCCGTGCGGCCTCGATAAGAACCTCCTCGTCGGCGGGCCAGGTGGAGCCGCCGATCAAACGGACCCGATCGGCAGATCGCGGCGGCAGCGAGGGTCGTCCTGCAGCCTTCGCCGCTTCCACCCGCTCCAGCGCCTGGTCGAACGCGGCGTCGCCGGTGATCCGGATCCGGCCCGGGTCCACCCCGAGGAGCGCCAGCGCCTCGGCGTCGGGCGCTCCCACGACGCCGGCCGAGTCGAGCCGCGCATAGGTAGAGCGCAGGAACTGCCGGGTGGGACTCCGCAGACGGGAACTGTCGGGACGGACGGTGCCGTTGATCAGACCGAGAGGAAGGCCCGCGGCATTCGCGGCTCGCGACAGTCCGGGCCAGATGTCCAGCTTCGCGAACACCAGCGCATCCGGTGCGAGGGCGGCGATCATCTGCCCGCAGTCCGACAGGGTGTCGAGCGGGGCGTAACCTGCGAAATCGGGAACCAGCCGCTGAGCGTCGGACAGGGCGGAAGGCGAGCTTACGGTGATCGCCACCTGCAGCCCCGGCGTGCGCTCGCGCAGATCGCGGATCACGGGCACGGCGCCGGCCAGCTCTCCCGCGGATGCGGCGTGCAGCCAGACGAGCGGCCCATTCCGTCGTCCGCCTTCCGCCGCCCAGGAAGACGCGGTTCGGGCGGCCTCGCGGCGTCCCCGGATCGCGTCTGCGATCTTCGGCGGCAGCAACCCGGCGAAGGGCAACAGTGGCTGCGAGATCGTCAGCAGCAGATTGTAGGAACGACCGATCGGGTCCACGCAAGCTCCGCGTCGATGGTCTCCGGCCAGGGGCCGGGCGCGCCCTTTCTCGATGCTTACTACCTTGCGCGCCCCGGGCCGCTCTTGTCCACCGACACGGTCGCGGGTACAGGTTCGGGGCGAGGATGCCGGGGCACGGTCGCCCCGCGAAGAGCACCGGTCGGCGCGGCGTACGATCCGGGACCCGCGGAAAGGGAGCCGTTGCGCTACATCGGAAACAAGACGCGGCTGCTCCCGTTCCTGCTCGCGGGGATGGACGAGCTCGGAATCAGCGGAACGGTCGCCTGCGATCCGTTCGCCGGAACGGCATCCGTCGGGCGCGCCCTGAAGCTCCGTGGCTGGCGGGTGCACTCCGGCGATGTAATGGCGCTGTCCCGGTCGTTCCAGGTGGCGCGTGTCGTGCTCGATCGCACCCCGACTTATCCGGGAACCCTGTTCGGGGCAGGCTCGGGGACCGTGAGCCAGCGTCGGATCCTGGAACTGATGACAACCCTCCCCCCCGTTCACGGCTTCATCAGCGAACAGTACTCCCCCGCCGGCGGCGCCGCGCGCATCCACGGCCGGATGTACTTCACGCCCGAGAACGCCGGCAGGATCGACGCCGTCCGGGAACGCATATCGGAGTGGACCCGGGAGGGAGGAATCCGGTCTGACCCTGCGCAGCTCCTCCTCGCCGTCCTGATTCAGGCGGCCGACCGGGTGGCGAACACGACCGGGGTGTACGCTTCGTTCGTAAAGAGCTGGCAGCCGAACGCCCTGCGCCGACTCGAGCTGAAGCCGCTTCGCCCGGCCGTTCCGCCGGGACCCGCGGCGAGGGGCTGCACCGCGCACCGCGGTCCGGCCACGGAGACCCTGGCACGTGTCGGAGCGCTGGACCTCGTGTATCTCGACCCGCCCTACAACGAGCGCCAGTACCCCGGCTACTACCACATCCCGGAATTGATCGCCCGGGGCTGGGATCCGGAACCGGAGCTGCGCGGAAAGACGGGACTGATCCCCGACGACGAGCTTCGCTCGGACTGGTGCCGGAGAGGTCGATGCGAGCAGGCCCTGCGAGAGGTTCTCTCTAACGCCGACGCGCGCCACATCCTGCTCAGCTACAACGACGAAGGGCTTCTCTCCGCCGCACGCATCGAAGAGATTCTCCGGGAATACGGGGATCCGGACAGCTACCGGCGACTCGGTCGGGGGTATCGCCGATATCGGAGCGATGCTGACGGGCCTGGCCGCCGATACCGCGGGGATCGGGTTCGAGAGTCGCTCCACTACGTGCGACGCCGGTGAGGACCGGGAAAGGGCGGTCCGGGGAACGCGCGCGACTCTCGAGCGGCGCCCGTCATCGGGATCGCGGACGAGCCCCTGAGGTAAGAGAGCGCATGGGGACCTTCGCTCGCTCCCGGATCGCCGGCTGGCATCTGACCGCCCCGTTGCTCTGGCTTGCCATCATGGCTTGTTCGCCGGAGTACGTGATTCAGGGCGGCTGGGAGGAGCTCAAGATCCTCTCCGAGATGCGGCCGATCGAAGAGGTCGTCGCCGACCCGACAACGGACGAGGAAACCCGCCAGAAGCTGCTTCTCGTTCGCGACGCCCGGGTGTTCGCCGAGCGGCGGCTCGGACTCGATGCGGAGAGCAGCTTCCGGAGCTTCGCCCGGCTGGACAGCGACACCCTGGTCATGGTCGTATCGGCCGCGCCCGAGTTCGAACTGCGGTGGAAGACCTGGTGGTTCCCGATCGTCGGCAACGTGCCCTACAAGGGTTTCTTCGATTTCGACGACGCCCTGAAGGAGGCCGCGGAACTGGAATCCGCGGGATACGACGTGTACCTGAGGCCGAGCGCGGCATTCAGCACGCTCGGCTGGTTGCCCGACCCCGTTCTCTCCACCAGCCTGGCCGAAGACAGTATCGGTCTCGTGGAGACCGTGATCCATGAGATCACCCACACCACCTTCTATCCGAAGGGTCGGGCGAGGTTCAACGAGAGTTTCGCGAATTTCGTCGGCTGGCGCGGAGCGATCGAGTTCTTCTGCGATGCGCTGGCCGACCTCGAGAGATGTGCGATCGCCGAAGGTCGATGGCAGGATCTGCGGACCTTCGGCGACTTCTTCAACAGCGTCGTCGAGCCGCTCGAGCGGTTGTACGCGAGCGGTCTCCCGGAGCCGGAGCTGCGGGCCGGAAAGGCGAGGATTCTCGACGAGGCGGCGACGAGATTCGAGACCGAGTACCAATCCAGATTCGTCTCCGGCCGATACCGCTCTCTCGACCGGGCCGGCCTGGACAACGCGTGGCTGCTCTCGCGGCTACTCTACTACACACGCCTGGACGACTTCGAAGCTCTTTACCAGTCGTATCCGGATCTTTCGGCGGCGGCCGGGGCACTGATCGCCGCAGCGGGAGACGATGACCCCTGGAAGGCTCTCGATACCCTGCTCGCGGAAGTGAATGAACCCGGCCGTGCCGGATCGTCGGCCCGTGCGGAGTCCGCGGGGCGAGAGTAGCTTCGTCGCACTCCGGGATCGAAAACGGCGTGGAGCCGTCGGACCGGATCTCGAACGCGCAGCCTCGGGCAGGGGATATGTACGACCGCATTCTCATCGGCATCGACTTTTCGGATTCCTCGGTGGAGACCGTCCGCTGGGCCGTTTCCCGGTTCCCGACCGCGGAGATCGTTCTCTTTCACGCCATCGAGCCCCTGTCGGTGCCCGACTATCTCTCCCGGGCCCTGGGCGGCGGGCTGGAGCTCATGCGGGAGAAGGAGCTGGACGCGCGAACGAATCTCGAGCACCTGGCCGAGGGCGTCGGCATCGAAGCGACGCTCGAGGTGCGGCTCGGGTGGGCACCCGAGGCCCTGGCGGTCACCGCGGACGAGGTCGGAGCGGAACTGGTGGTCGTGGGCGCGCACCAGCGGAGGATCAACCCGACCGATGAGCTGGGGAATACCTGCTCGGCGATCGTCAGAAAGACCAACGTTCCCGTCCTCGTCTGGCGCCCGGTGATCAACGACCGGGACAAGACGATTCTCGCCGCCCTGGACCTCCGCGAGGGAAGCGCTCCGATCGCGGCCACGGCAGCCGAGTATGCCGACTATTTCAACGCCAGGCTCCTGCT